>WGBJ01000280.1 GCA_015494385.1 Marinosulfonomonas sp. | reverse complement strand
CTTGTATTCGGGGTAGATTTCGTTGCGAAACGTCTTGCCGGAATAGTCGAAAATGACCGCGACATGGGTGGGCGCATCCGGCCCCTTGTTGGCCTCGACCTGCTTGTACAGCATATTGCAAAACCCCGCGACGGCCCCGATCGGCAAGCCATCGGATTTGCGCGTCAAAGGGGGCAATGCGTGATAGGCACGGAAAATAAAGGCCGAGCCGTCGATCAGATGCAGATGGCAGCCTTTGCCGAAATTCGCGTTGACCATTTCAACTTTTCCTTGCAATCTTTCGTTATGCTACACAAACACTTACTATCGGCCATCGCCACTCTCGCTGCAATCGCATTTACGCCTTTAGTGGCAAATTCACAGCCCAAGGTCGATATGGACTGCATTTTGAAACCCGGTCAGGAAAGTTCTTGCACTCCCCTTGTTGCCTGTGTTGGAGAAACCGGAGTCTATTTTACAGGACGCGCCTTCGGCTGGGGGGAAAGGGGCACCCTGGCCGGCACAACAAACGCAGGGTATAGTTGCAAGGGCACATGGATCCATCGCAATTTGTTCGGCGCAGGGCAAGCCAACCTGACATGCAGCAACGGCTTGCAGGTTGTGGTTTTCTACACCTCCATCGACAGTGTAACAGGAACGGTCATCGGGCATGGATACACAAGCGACCGCCAACAGATTGACGCGTGGTCCGGTCACCAAATTCAAAAATTCCTTGCCAATCAATCCGGCGATGTCGATGCGAAACTGATGTGCGGCATGGTCGAAATCCCGCTAAGCTAAGGCAAGTGCACATTTATCTCAGGGCCAGCCAGGCTTTCAGTCCTTCTCCGCGAAATCGCTGTGGATGTATTTCGTGTCGCAATAGGGGCATTCGACCCAGCCCTGTTCGCTGGGGATTTGCAGCCAGACCCGTGGATGGCCATTCGCCCCGCCACCATCACAGGAAATGCGGAATTTATCGACAATTACGGTTTCGGGGGCTTCGGTGGTCATGGTCGCTCCATTCGTCAAATATTTCGCGCCATGATAACGATCCACAGCGCACGGACAAGGCATCAATCAAGCCTTTTGCAACATCCGCCCCAAGGGGCGACCGCCCAGAATATGCACATGCAGATGCGGCACTTCCTGCACCGCGTCACGCCCCGCGTTGGCAATCAGGCGATACCCGTCACCCCCCTCGCCCGGTTCAACCCCCAACTGTTTGCACACCGCGCCAATGGTGCGGGTGTAATCGACAATCTCGGCATCCGAGGCCTCGGCGGCGAAATGGTCAAAACAGACATACGGCCCTTTGGGGATAACCAGCACATGATGCGGAGCCTGTTCGCTGATGTCATGAAAGGCCAGCGTGTGTTCGGTCTCCATCACCTTGCCACAGGGGATTTCCCCGCGCAGGATTTTGGCAAAAATGTTCTGGTCGTCATAGGCATAGGGCATCGGGCAATCCTTAGTCGGTGAACAGGTGGTCGGTTTGTGCAATCTGTCGCGCCTTATCATCGGCTATGTCAAGGAACCTGGCAATAGGCGGGACGTTTTCCTCGACCGAATTGCTTTCGCGGATCATGGAATGATGCTCGAACCCTGCCTCGCGGATTTGTTCACTTTCAAAGACCACATCCTGACGGATGGTCGGCAACAGTTTGGCAATGATTTCAGGCGGTGTTTTTTCACCCGCCAACCCGACCCGTTTGGCATGGCCGATCAGATAGTCATCGCTGAAATTACACTCGATTTCCAGCAACCTGATAGTCGAGCCACCCGCCTGAAAATCCTTCAACAGATCGACGTTGTTGGGGTCCAGACAAATCAGCATCCGGTTGGTGTTGTAATAATCGAACAACATCCGCGTCAGCGCCCTGCGGTGGCGGGTGCGTTTGGCCAACGTCGACTGGATCCCCCCCAGATCGGGCAGTGCGGTGGCCTCTTCGTCAAACAGGTATTCGATCACCGGCAAATCCGTGACCTGCCGCACCGTTTCCACCAGTCGTTTGGCCACATGCCATTTCTTGCACAGCACGATCAACAACTCGCGGTCACGGCCAATTGTGCTTTCGGCCTCCCAGAACCGCGGGGCGAACCGGCGGCCAACGCGGCCACGGTTGGTCAGGAATTTATACAGCCGCTTGCCTTCGTTCGAAATCTGGAAATCCGTCTTTTCGCTGGCATAAAGATCCCCCAGCTTGCGCTTCAGCTCATGCGCCTCGGGGCTGATTTTGCGGGCAAACAGGAAATTCTGGCCCAGCAACAAATCGTAATGGTCATTATAGAACGTCGCCGGCATGCCGTAATCGGAAAACACCAGAAACGTCAGAGTGCGCGCCTTGATCTCGTTTTCAGGCACCAGATGGCGCACAAGCGTCTGGAAAAAGGTTTCATCCGGAATCCACGTCGTGCGGAAAAACCGCATCACATCCTTGCGCTTGCGGATGAAGTCCAGAATCCACTCAACCGTGCGACGGCGCAGGCACCACCACTGGCTGCCGATCATAATCTGCAAATCTGCGGGGATTTCACGGGTCAGGCCCAGTTTTTGCTGCAGCTTGAAAGACCCGTAAAACCGCTTGGGCTGGGTGCGTTCGTTAAAGAAGTGGCGATAGATCAGCCGCTCTTCTTTCCAGCCGGTTTTGATCCAGTTGCTTTCGAAGTAATCAAAGCTTTCGATGTAGTCCACATCGTCATTGTCCAGAAAATCATGCACATAGCTGGCCGATTTGATCGGCATGCAATCCCCCGACAGCATGTAGAAATGCGTCGCCCGCGGAAAGGCATCAACCGCCGCTTCGACCGCGTTCAACGTGGCCTGCACCAGCGACCACGCCCCCCAGCCGCATTTGATCCGCTTCTTGGCAAAGGTCACATTGGGGTTATCGCCCAGCGCATCCTTGATCATTGCAAAACTGGCCGGATTCGCCCGCGCATCAAAATGGATCGCCATAAAGTCGCCGGCCGCAGTTAACCGTTCGGCCTGCTTTATGATCGCATCCGGGTCTTTGTGACATAAAAGAATAAAGGCAATTTTTGCCATTTGTTGAACCGCAACCCCGAAAAACCGCTTATCGTCCCTAAATAACGCGAATGGACGTTGAATATACAGCGTTTATTTGCTTTTTTAGGTGCAATTGTCCTTGGGTCACATTATGCGGCGCGGCAAATAATTAAAGGCGAGTGAATATTATGGGTTTTCCCGGAGTCTGGATGACAGAAAGCGAAAGTGTCGTTTATCGTGTTGTCCCCAAATGTGCCTGCTCGACCATCGGGCAAATCATGTATTATTCCGACCACGGAGAATTCTTCGATGGTGACATTCACGACGCCACAAGCAAAATCCACAAATGGGGGATCGAGGACAGCCAGCCGGTGATCGAGGCAAATGTGAAAAACCACAAATCACCCGCCTTTACCTGCGTGCGCAATCCTTACGGGCGCATCCTCAGTTCGTTCTTTGACAAAATCTGCGGCATCCAGCGCAACGGCAAACGCTATCGCGGCAAACTGGTGCCGCTGCTGATCCAGAAATACGGGATCGAAGTGGGTGATCCGGAAACCGGGTTCGAGTTTGACCAGATCAAATCCTTCCGCCGCTTCCTGCTGTTTGCCCGCGACACCATCCGCTGGCGCCGCCCGATGGACCCCGACATCCACTGGTCGGCCATGTCGGGCCATGTCTCGACCTTCATCATGAACGGCGGGAGGTATGACCACATTTTCCCCGTCGAGACCTTCAACGACGGGATGCAAAAGGTGCTGGATTCAATCGAAACCCGCCATCCCGTCAACCTGACCGAAATTCCGCGGTTCAACGAATCCGAAGGCCACGGCCCCAAACGCGCCCACCCGATTGCCGATTATTTCGACGATCTGTCGCTGCATCTGGTCTATGAAATCTACAAGCGCGATTTCAACCTGTTCAAATACGACGTGCACGACCCGAACAACAAAATGCCCACCGGCGAAATTGATCTGGACGAAGTGCACGCAAAACTGGGGCCGAAGGGTTAGAGCGTATCGCGCCTGATCAGATTCGAGCATTGACCGCCCCGACCGAGGCAGCGTTCGCGCAAGCGAATGTGTTCGGTCGGGGCGGTGAATTCGATTTGGTGCGACATGCTCTAGGAAATCAGTCCTTTTGCCTTGAACACCTCGGTCAGGTCCGCTTCGCTGCGCGCGCCGATATGGCTGATCACCTCGGACGCCGCGATGCAGCCCATGTTGCCGCTTGCTTCCAGATCATGACCATTCACCAGCCCCCACAGGAAAGCCCCCGCAAACAGATCGCCCGCGCCGGTGGCATCGACAATATCGGTCGGAATTGCCGGGGCGTGCCAGCGTTGCCCGCCGGACAGAATATGTGCGCCCTGATCGGAATCGGTGCAGGCGACGATCTCGACCTCGGCGGCGGCCTGCTCCAGTGCGGCGTCAAAATCTTCGGTCTGGTACATCGACAGCATTTCGGCACGGTTGCAAAACAACAGATCGACATCCGACTTGATCATCTCGCGGAACGCATCGCGGTGGCGTTCAACACAGAACGGATCCGATAGCGTCAAAGACACCTTGCCACCCGCCGCCTTGCAGGCCTTGTTCGCCTTGGCAAAGGCCTCGTGGCTGTCAGGCCCGTCAAAACGGTATCCTTCCAGATAAATCCATTCCGCCTGGGCCATTTGGGTTTCGTCAATATCGGATGGCTCCAGAAATTCGGTCACGCCCAGATAGGTGTTCATCGACCGCTCGCCACAGGGCGACACGATCACAATGCAACGGCCCGTTTCCTGTGCCGCGTCCTTGCCGGCAAAGACGGTTTCGTAATCCACCCCTTGCGAGCGCAAATCATGGGCGAAAATTGCCCCCAACTGGTCATCCTTGACCTTGCCGACATAAGCCGTGCGCGCGCCCAGATGGGCGGCACCGGCGATGGTGTTGGCGGCTGACCCGCCGGAAATTTCCGTCGCGGGGCCGATCTTGCCATACAGTTCAACCGCACGGTCCATGTCGATCAACTGCATGATCCCCTTTTCGATGCCGTTGTCGGACAGAAAACTGTCCTCGGCATGGGCAAGCACATCCACCATCGCGTTACCGATGCCGACAATCTGGTATTTCTTGGTCATAGGGTCTTTTCCTCAAAGGGGCAGAGATCACGAATTATACAATTGGCACAGACAGGTTTGCGCGCCTTGCACACATAACGGCCATGCAGGATCAGCCAGTGGTGCGCGTGTTGCTGATACTCGGCAGGGATGTTGTCTTCAATAGCGCGTTCCACCGCATCCACATCTTTTCCGGGCGCAATGCCGGTGCGGTTGCCAACGCGGAAAATATGGGTATCCACGGCCTGCGTTGGCTGGTGGAACCACATGTTCAAAACCACATTGGCGGTTTTACGGCCCACACCGGGCAGGCTGATCAACGCCGCGCGGGAACTGGGAATTTCGCCGTCGAATTCATCAACCAGAAGCTGGCTCATCTTGATGACGTTCTTGGCCTTTTGCCGAAACAGCCCGATGGTTTTGATATGTTCGGTCAGACCGTCCAGCCCCAGCGCCAGCATCTTTTCTGGCGTGTCCGCGATTTTGAACAAATCGCGCGTGGCCTTGTTCACACCCGCATCCGTTGCCTGCGCCGAAAGGGCCACCGCAACGGTCAGGGTATAGGCGTTGGTGTGATGCAATTCGCCCTTGGGTTCCGGCTCCAGTTCATGGAACCGGCGGAACACTTCTTTGATGGTCTGGTATTTCATCTGTTTGGCCATACCGATGGTATGCCCTCTGTTTGGAAGATGCGCAAGAAACGGATCGACCTGTGCGCCGCGATGCGCCATCTTTGCATCATGGAAAACGATTACCACTACGGCGTGATCAAACGCGCGATTGAAACCATTGATGCCGCTGGCGGGCGCACCCTGTCACTGGAACAGTTGGCGGGCGAATTGCAAATGAGTCCCGCCCACTTCCAGCGCGTCTTTTCCCGCTGGGTCGGCACATCCCCCAAACGCCTGCAACAATATCTGACGCTGGGCTATGCCAAAACCCTGCTGCACAACCGTTTCACAACGCTGCAAGCGGCCGATACCGTCGGCCTGTCCGGCAGCAGCCGCCTGCACGATCTGTTCCTGCGCTGGGAAGCAATGAGCCCCGGTGAATTTGCCCGCAAGGGCGACGGGTTGACCATCCGCTATGGCTGGTTTGACAGCCCCTTTGGCGAAGCACTGGTGATGGGCACCGGCAAGGGGCTGTGCGGACTGGCCTTTGTTGCCGAAACAGGGCGCGATGCGGCGATGGCAGATATGCAATCGCGCTGGCCCAAGGCCACGTTTATTCAGGATGCCGCACCGCTTACGGGGTGGGTCAACGCCGCCTTCGGTCAATCGGGGCAGGCCGACCTTCATCTGATCGGCGCCCCGTTCCAGATCAAGGTATGGGAGGCCTTGCTGGCCATCCCCTCGGGCCACGTCACCACCTATTCCGAAATCGCCAGTTGCGTTGGCGCCCCACGGGCCGCCCGCGCGGTCGGAACAGCGGTGGGCCGAAACCCCGTCAGTTGGCTGATCCCCTGCCACCGCGCCTTGCGCAAATCCGGCGGTTTGGGCGGGTATCACTGGGGCATACCGGTCAAACGGGCCATGCTGGCATGGGAAGGGATACGGTCGGAAACCGCCTGATTTGGCGGTTTCTGGCCTATTTCGGTGGTTGATATTCGATAACAACGCCCAATATAGTATGTGTGACCCGTCAAAGAACGGCAATATTGAGCGAGGCAGATACTATGAAATTCAAAACACCTGTAATTCTACTGGCCGCGGGCAGCTTTGCGCTGGCTGGCTGTATGGATCCCGGTCCCGAACCGGCAAACGGCAACACACGCGCCCAGAATGGCGCGTTGATTGGCGCAGGTCTGGGTGCCTTGGTGGGCGCCACCCGCGAAAGCGGCAATGACCGCGTTAAAAACGCGGTTTTGGGGGCCGCCATTGGGGCCGGCGTTGGTGCCATCATCGGCAACGAGCTGGACAAACAGGCCGAGGAACTGCGCGGCTCAATGAGCGACGATGTGAAAATCGTAAACGCCGGGGACCGCCTGATTGTGACCATGCCGCAGGACATCCTGTTTGACGTGGACAGCACCTATGTGCGCCCCGATCTGCGCAGCGACCTTGGCAAACTGGCCGCGAACCTGCGGAAGTATCCGAACACAACAGTGGATGTTATCGGCCATACCGACAACACCGGCCCGGCATCCTATAACCAGAACCTGTCGGCACGCCGCGCCAGCGCGGTCGCCTCTGTGCTGGTTAATTCGGGTGTGACACCGTCGCGTGTGCGCTCCTATGGCCGGGGCGAGGACGAACCGATTGCGTCCAACCTGACGCCCGAAGGACGCCACAAGAACCGTCGCGTTGAAATCGTGATCCGGCCGGTTCAGTAACCCGAGCCTTTAGAAAATAATCCAAAGGCCGGACCTTCGCGTCTGGCCTTTTTTGTTGTCCCGCCCTTGTTGTGGCAATATGTTTAACCAGTACTCAAAGGATGTCGCATGCCGTTTCAACCCGTCCAATCCGAAAAGCTGTCACAATCCGTGGTGCGCCAGATCGAACAACTGATCCTGCGCGGTATCCTGCGCCCCGGCGAACGCCTGCCCTCGGAACGCGAGCTAAGCGACAAGATGGGCGTTTCGCGCCCGTCCCTGCGCGAAGCGGTGGCAGAATTGCAAACCCGTGGCCTGCTGGAAAGTCGCGCGGGCGCGGGTATTTTCGTATCGGACGCTCTGGGCAGCACCTTCCCCCCTGCGCTATCCCGACTGTTCGCCACCCATGACGAAGCCGTGCTTGATTACCTCGATTTTCGCCGCGATATGGAAGGGCTGGCAGGCGAGCGCGCCGTGCGCCTTGGGTCGGACACCGATTTGCAGGTGATCAACCAGATCTTCCTGAAAATGGAAGCCGCCCACCCCAAACGCAACCCGACCGAAGAGGCCGCCCTTGACGCCGAATTCCATCTGGCGATTGTCGAGGCCAGCCACAACGTGATCATGCTGCATATGATGCGTTCGATGTTCGATCTGCTGCGCGAAGGGGTGTTTTATAATCGTAAGGTGATGTTCAAACAGCGCACCACACGCAGCGCCCTGCTGGACCAGCACCGCGCCATCAACACCGCCCTGCTGGCCCGCGATCCGGCAGGTGCCCGCGCCGCCATCGAGGCCCATCTGGATTACGTTGGCGCCGCCCTGAACGATCAGCAAAAGGCCGACCATAACGAAGCCGTCGCGCGCCTGCGCCTGCAACAGGAACAGACGCGCGGGTAGATTTTGGATATTTAGGACAAGAAGAAGGGGGAAGGTTACCCCCTTGCTTCGCGGCCCAGCAAATAGAGCGACGCGCCAACGATCAGGAAGGTGCCAATCCACATGGCACCAGCCGGCAAGAAGCCGAACACAGCCCAGCCCAGCAGCACGTTGAACGGCAGTTTCACATGATCGAACGGCTGCAGATAGGCGGCATCGGCCACGCTGTAGGCTTTGACCAGCGTATAATTGGCCGCCGCCGTCAGCACCCCCGTTGCCACGATCAGCCACATGGAATCCGTGGTGGTGAGGACAAAGCCGCTTTTCGCCGCCAGCACCGCGTTGATCGGGGTCAGCAACAGCAGCAAATACAGGGTCAGGGAATCCGGCGTTTCGGTGCGGGTCAGAACCTTGGTGACAAGCGATGACATCGCCCACAGGAACGACGCACCCACGGGCAGCAATGCGGCCCAGCTAAAGGCATCCGACCACGGCGACAGGATGATCATGCCGCCGATGAACCCGACAACTACGGCCGCCCAACGCTCCACCCCGACGCTTTCGCCCAGCATCAGCCGCGCGCCGATGGTGACAAAGAAAGGCGAGGTCATGATCAGCGCAATCGCCTGCCAGATCGGTACATAGGCCAGCCCCGCAACCCACATCTGCACACCGGCAGCGGCCAGCGCCACGCGGAAAATATGCATCGGCCAGCGTTTGGAAAACACGCCACTGCGCAGGCGCATCACCACCCACGGCAGGCTGAAGATCAGGGCAATGGCATATTGCCAGAAGGCAACCGTGGTCGGTGCCTGTCCCTGTTGCATGGTCAGCATTTGCACCAGCGTATTATCGATAGCGAACAACAGGCCCGCCGCCATCATCCAGGCGGCCCCTGTAAAGGCCGTACTGCGGCCTGTGGTCAGTGTATGAGTCATGGCGTCGTCCCTTTTCCTTTGCGCACAAGACCCAAGGCAAAACAGGACATTATTGGACGCACCACGGATGGCACCGCCCAA
>WGBJ01000279.1 GCA_015494385.1 Marinosulfonomonas sp. | reverse complement strand
TAAAGTGCGCGGTTGTAGCTCAGTTGGTTAGAGTACCGGCCTGTCACGCCGGGGGTCGCGGGTTCGAGTCCCGTCAACCGCGCCACTTTTCCCCCAGCGAAAAAGAAAGTGTTGATATGTCATTTCTTGACGATATTTCATGGCCGACCCTGATTATGGTGGCGTTTCTGCTGGGTTTGGCCCCGTTTGTGCCCGAACCGCATGTGCTGGAAAAACTGCGGATGTTGATGGCCGGGGAATTGTCCAAACCGATAGATATTTTCGATCTGGTGATGCATGGTGCCCCGTGGGTGCTGGTGCTGGCCAAACTGGCGCGTATGGGCCTGCGCAAGGGGAAGGAATAAGATCATGTGGGAAATGCTGGAACAACTGCCGCTGTCTTATGCGGTGATCGCTGCGGCCACCCTGGGGCTGGCCCCCTTCGTGCCCGAGCCGCATATCTGGGAAAAGATCAAAATGCTGAAAGCGGGCACATTGAAGCGCCCGCTGGACTGGTTTGATCTGCTGTTGCACACGGCACCCTTTGTGGTGCTTGCGGCCAAGCTGGGGCAGATGGCGCTGGCGTAACCAAAATCGGTCAAGGTAAAAACGCGCCACGGGTGTTGCCTCGCAACTCTTCTCTACTTATTGGTTGTATAGACCAAATTTATTTCAAGGAGAAGATTGATGCAGGCAATGGATATTGCGAATGATGCTTTGGACAAAGTTCTGGGAAACATCAAAGCAGCACTTCAAATATCGATACCGATTTTGTTGTTGATCCTGATCATTGTCGCAGCAATCAGTTTTCCCTTCTGGCAGGCCGTTTATTCAGGAAGCGACAGCGGGGCGAGGGCCTTCATGTCCGCGCCCATGGGTATGGCAAGGGCAGTTGTGATTCCCGTGATATTGATTGTCATCGGTCTGTATTGGGTCACTGTCGCATGGCACCGGTTTGTGATTCTGGATGAAAAACCGGCCGGAATTCTGCCAAAACTGCATTTGGGCTGCATTTGGGGGTATATTTGGCGTTTGTTTGTTCTGTCATTTGTAATCGGAATCGTCATCGGTATCCCCCTTGCGATCCTGTCAAATATTGTCGGGGGCGGGGGCCAAATCAATATTGCCGATTATAGCGAGGCATTGCAGGCTGGGCCAGTCGCCGTGATCTTCAATATGGTCGGCACAGCCGTATTTGCCTACGCGTTTATGCGGTATTCGCCGTTTTTGGTGGCAGCCGCCGTAGGCGCGCCGATCCGCGCGGCAACAGGGCGTGAATCCACCTACTGGGCCAAAAATGCAATCTTTCAATTGGCCGTCGGCTATGCCCTGATGTCGCTGGTTTCTACCTTTATCGGGGGCGGGCTATCGACCGGATTTTGGCTGGTTGATCTGGCAATTGTATTGGCGCTGCAATGGGTGGCGTTTATGTTTACCATCAGCTTACTGACCACGCTTTACCAGAAAAGCGTGGCCAATTATTCGGATAATGAGGAGACAGACAGGATTATGACCTGATCCGCATTGCCGGTACTATTCCGCCAGTGCCGCCAATATCCGCGCCCAGCTGCGTGTGCCCTTGTGGAAACTCTCCATGTCGTATTTTTCATTCGGCGAATGGATCGCGTCGTCGTCTTTGCCAAAGCCGATCAGCATGGCGTCCATGCCCAGCACCTCTTTGAAGTGCCCCGCAATGGGGATTGATCCACCGCAGCCCACATAGGCGGCGGGGCGGGGCCATTCGTCCGACAGGGCCTGACGGGATTTTTCGAACGCCGGATTGTCGGTGGACATCTGCGAGGCCGGTGCGCCGCGGCTGGGGGTGAATTCGACGGTGAAATCGGACGGCAGGTTATCCTTTACATGTTTCACAAAGGCATCGTGGATCTTGTCGGGATCCTGCTGGCCGACAAGGCGAAAACTGATTTTGGCGCTGGCCTGTGCCGGAAGGACGGTTTTGAACCCGTCACCGATATAGCCGCCCCAGATCCCATTCACCTCGCAGGTGGGGCGCGACCAGATCATTTCCAGCGGTGTGCGGTCCTGCTCGCCTGCCGGCACCGACAGGCCCACGTCGCCCAGATAGCTGGCGTGGTCAAAGGACAGGTTTTGCCACTGGCTGCGCATTTCGTCGCTTAGTTCGGGCACATCGTCATAGAACCCCTCCAGCGTGATATGGCCGGTTTCGTCGTGCAGTTTGGCGATGATGTCGGACAGAACATGGATCGGATTGCCCGCCAGCCCGCCATACATGCCCGAATGCAGATCGCGCGAGGCACCCTTGATGGTGAAATCCTCGGTCACCATGCCGCGCAACTGTGTGGTGATGGCGGGGACGGCGGATTCAAACAGGCCGGTGTCGCAGATCAGGGCGATGTCGGCGGTCAGTTCCTCGGCGTTTTCCTGCATGAAGGGCACCAATGAGGGCGAGCCGGATTCCTCTTCGCCCTCGAAAAAGATCGAAACCTTGATCGGCAGGCTGCCGGTGACGGCTTTCCATGCGCGGCAGGCCTCGACAAAGGTCATCAACTGGCCCTTGTCGTCGGATGATCCACGGCCCCGGATCACCACGCCTTTGTCGGTGTCTTCAAGGGCGGGTTCAAACGGCGGGGTGTCCCACAGCTCCAGCGGGTCCACCGGTTGCACATCGTAATGGCCGTAAAACAGGATATGCGGGCCGCTGCCGTCATTATGGGCCACAACCATCGGGTGCCCCGTGGTTGGGCGCTTGCTGGCGTCAAAGCCAAGGCCGTTCAATTCATCCACCAGCCAGTCGGCGGCGCGGTCGCAATCGGCCTTGTAGGCTGGATCGGTGGAAATGGACGGGATGCGCAGCAGGTCCAGCAAACGGTCGGTGGCTTTGGGCAATTCGGCGTCGATATGGGCAAGAACGGCATCTAGGGTCATGGGAATGCTCCGGTGTTGTTTCGCAGGTGACCCTAGCACCATGGCGCAAACTGTCCAGTGGCACTGGTCAGATGCGGATGGGCAGGGTAGGGTTTTGGCAAATCTGTTTTGGAGGGACGAATGGTTAGAATTTTTACGGCAGCGGCAATTATCGCATTGGGCGTCACACAGGCATTGGCGGGCGAGGCGCCCTTTACTGGCAAAGAGGCAAAGCGGATGCTGTTCTCGCCCAAGGCAGGGGAATTTGTTGTAGTGCCGCAGGATCTCATGACGG
>WGBJ01000278.1 GCA_015494385.1 Marinosulfonomonas sp. | reverse complement strand
TGGCCCTGATGCAATCCGGTGACTGGCAGGGCTGGTCCCCGACCGCGATGCTGGGCGGGCGGCTGGGTGGCCGACGGCTGGGCATTCTGGGTATGGGCCGGATCGGGCAGGCGGTGGCGCGGCGTGCGGCGGCCTTCGGGATGCAGGTGCATTACCACAACCGCCACCGTTTACATGCCGATATCGAAGCCGAGCTGGAAGCGACCTATTGGGAAAGTCTGGACCAGATGGTCGCGCGGATGGACATCATTTCGATCAATTGCCCGCATACGCCCAGCACCTTCCATCTGATGAATGCGCGGCGTCTGAAATTGATGAAAAAGGATGCGGTGATCGTCAATACCTCGCGCGGCGAAGTGATCGACGAAAACGCCCTGACACGGATGTTGCGGGCTGGCGAGATTGCCGGTGCGGGGCTGGATGTGTTTGAAGGCGGGGCCGAGATCAACCCGCGTTTGCAGGCGTTAAAAAACGTGGTTCTGTTGCCGCATATGGGGTCGGCCACGGTCGAGGGGCGCGCCGAGATGGGCGAGAAGGTGATCATCAACATCAAGACATTTGCCGATGGCCACCGCCCGCCGGATCAGGTGGTTCCGGCGATGCTGTAGCCGTTTTCTTTGAAAGAAAACGGACGAAATCTTTTGAAGATTTCGGGGGTGCCTTTTATGGGGTGCGTGCCAGTCCGGATTTGACCCGCCGCAACGGGATCGAGGATTCAAGCGAGGCAACGCCGGGGATTTTGGTCAGTTTCCCGGTCATGAATTGTTCAAAATCCGCCAACCCGCGCGTGGCGATGCGCAGCAGGTAATCGCGGTTGCCGGTCATCAACCAGCAATCCACCACTTCGGGGAATTCCTTGATGCTGGCTTCGAATACCGCTAGTGCTTCGTCCACCTGTTTGTCCAACTGGACCGAGACAAACACAGACACCCCGAACCCCAGCAGTGTTTCATCAATCAGGGCGCTGTAGCCGTGGATCACGCCTGCATCTTCCAGCTTTTTCACCCGCCGCGAAACCGGCGTTGCACTTAGGCCGACGGTCTGGGCCAGTTCCTGCACGGACATGCGCCCGTCCTGCTGCAAGGCCCTGAGGATTTTCACGTCAAATTCGTCTATACTGGGGGTATTCACTAAAAAACCTTTCTGGATGAGCTATTTTAGCTAAGTATTATCCATTAAGGGGCTGAAATAGCAAGGACACACTATCGGCCCCTTGGCTAGAATATGGCAACCCCCGCAACCACGGATGCCGATCAAATGACCACACCCCCTCTGAAAACCATCGAACAGCGCCTGCTTTGGCTGTCGCACTGGATGATCCACCACGCCAACCATATCCGCCCGAAAGAGGACGCGATCAAGCTGGGCGGGCATCAGGCCTCGTCTGCGTCAATGGTGTCGATCATAACGGCGCTGTATTTCAGCGCGTTGCGGCCACAGGACAGGGTGGCGGTGAAACCGCATGCCTCGCCGGTCTTTCATGCGATGCAATATCTGATGGGCAACCTGCCGCTGGAAAAGATGCAGAACTTTCGCGGCTTTGGTGGCGTGCAAAGCTACCCCAGCCGCACCAAGGATGTGGATGATGTGGATTTCTCGACCGGCTCGGTCGGGTTGGGGGTGGCGATGACATCCTTTGCCGCGATCATTCAGGATTACATCAAGGCCAAGGACTGGGGGCAGGACTTGCCGATGGGCCGGATGGTGGCGCTGGTCGGGGATGCCGAACTGGACGAGGGCAATGTTTACGAGGCCTTGCAGGAGGGGTGGAAAAACGATCTGCGCAATGTCTGGTGGGTGATTGATTATAACCGCCAGTCACTGGACGGGATCGTGCGCGAGGGGCTGTTTTCGCGGATCGAAAAGATATTTGACGCTTTTGGCTGGGACGTGGTGCGGGTGAAATACGGCAGCTTGCAGCGGGCGGCATTTCGCGAAAAGGGCGGCGAGGCGTTGCGTGACTGGATCGATAATTGCCCCAACCAGATGTATTCGGCGCTGACCTATATGGGCGGGGCTGTGTGGCGGCAGCGGCTGCTGGATGATCTGGGCGATCAGGGGGACGTTACGGCGTTGATTGAATCGCGCAGTGATGATGAACTGGCTGCACTGATGGAGAACCTGGGCGGCAATTGCGTAGAAACCATGAGCGAGGTTTTCGCCAGTATCGACCACGACCGACCGGTTTGTTTTCTGGCCTATACGGTCAAGGGCTGGGGCACGCCGATTGCCGGTCACAAGGACAATCACGGCGGTCTGATGACCAACGCGCAGATGGCCCAGTGGCAAAAACATATGGGGGTGCCCGCAGGGCAGGAGTGGGAGCTGTTCGCCACGGTTTCGGACGTGCCCGCCTTGCAGGGCTTTCTGGATCAGGTGCCGTTTTTCGCCAAGGGACGGCGGCGGTTCCATGATGACGCGGTGCCGGTGCCCGATATTGCGCTGGCCACGGGGCGCGAGATGTCGACACAGATGGCTTTTGGCAAGATCATGGACGATCTGGCGCGTGGGGACAGCAAGCTGGCGCAACGGATCGTCACCGCGTCGCCCGATGTGACGGGCACGACCAACCTTGGCCCCTGGGTGAACCGGCGCAAACTGTTTGCCCGCCAGCCGCTTGAGGATACGTTCCGCGCCGAAAACATCCCCTCCACCGCCAAATGGGATTTTGCACCCGAAGGCCAGCATATCGAACTGGGCATTGCCGAGATGAACCTGTTTTTGCTGCTGGGCGCGGCGGGGCTGTCGCACAGCCTGTTTGGCAAACGCCTGCTGCCGGTTGGCACGCTGTATGACCCTTTCGTGTGCCGTGGTCTGGATGCGCTGAACTATGCTTGTTATCAGGACGCCCGTTTCATGGTGGTGGGCACCCCGTCGGGGATCACCCTGTCCTATGAAGGCGGTGCGCATCAGTCAGTGGGCACCCCGCTGATCGGCATGTCGCAAGATGGCCTTGCCGCGTTCGAGCCTGCCTTTGTCGATGAACTGGCGGTGATCATGCAATGGGCCTTTGAATACATGCAAAAGGATGGCGAACCGGACCCGGACGAACGCACATGGCTGCGCGATGAAACCGGCGGGTCGGTCTATCTGCGCCTGTCCACCAACCCGCTGGAACAGCCGGGCAAACGGGTGGATCAGGATTTTGTGCAGGGGGCGATTGACGGGGGTTACTGGTTGCGCAAACCGGGGCCGAATTGTGAAGTTGTGATTGCCTATCAGGGGGTTGTCGCACCCGAAGCGATCAAGGCCGCCGGTATTATCGGCGGCGGGCGGCGCGATGTCGGGGTGCTGGCGGTGACATCGGCGGACCGGCTGAATGCGGGCTGGACGGCGGCGCAACGGGCGCGGTCGCGTGGACAGACGGGCGCGCGCGGGCATATCGAAACCCTGATGGCGGATCTGCCGCCGCATTGCAAAATCGTCACGGTGATTGACGGTCATCCGGCCACTTTGGCATGGCTGGGGGCGGTGCAGGGGCATCAGACGATCCCGCTGGGGGTCGAACATTTCGGCCAGACCGGCACGATTGGCGATCTGTATCACCATTATGGCATTGATGCGGCGGCGATTGTGGAAAAGGTGAACGGGCTGACATCGGGGCGGCACCTTGGGGGTGCCTGAAAGGCGGCTCCTCAAGCCTGACGGCTTTCCGCGCCTGCGAAAAGCGCCCGACAGGAAGCGATGAGCGGCTAGCGCGGTAGCGGCGTGGTGCCTTTTTTATATGGCTCCCAATCGGTGATTTCGGGGTAATACGTCGCCCGCCATTGGCGCACGCGCGGGTTCATCCGGCGGCGCCACAGGTGGGGCATCATCGCCAGCGCTGTCATCAGGGGATAGCCGCGCGGCAGTTGCGGGGCGTCGGCCTCGGAATAGGTTTGCAACAGCGGAAACCGGCGGGCCGGTTTATAGTGGTGGTCGGAATGGCGTTGCAGGTTGATCAGCAACCAGTTCGAGGCCGTATGCGCCGCGTTCCATGAATGGTGCGGTTTGACGTGTTCATATTGCCCGTCGCCCAGATGTTTGCGGGTCAACCCGTAGTGTTCGACATAGTTGGTCAGTTCCAGATACCAGATGGCGACAAAGGCCTGAAACAGGAAGAACCCCACTCCGGCCCAGCCGCCCAGATACCATGCCAGAAACAGGGCTGCCGCTTGCAGTACCGCATAGCGCCAGAACGGGTTGGACCGATGGAACGGCCCCAGCCCCTTGCGGGCCAGCATTTTGCTTTCGGCCTGCCATGCCGAGGCAGGACATTCGCGCAGCACGCGGGGGAAATACTGATGGAACCCCTCGTTATAGCGCGCCGTCACCGCATCGCGCGGGGTGCCGACATAGATGTGATGCACCAGCAGGTGTTCGGTGCGAAAATGGCTGTAAAGCACCGTGGCCAGCAGCAGATCGGCCAGCCAGCGTTCCAGTCGGGTTTTCTGGTGCATCAATTCATGCGCATAGACAATGCCGGTGCTGCCCGAAACCGCGCCAACGCCGTAGAACAGAACGAGTTTTTCCAGCAGGGACAAGTGAGTGGTGGTGGCCGTCCACCAGATCATGCCGAAGATCAGCGCGAACTGGATCGGGAACCAGATCAGCGTGACTAGGCGGTACCAGAACAGGTCGGCCTCGTCCGTTTCGGTGTCGGGGTTGGTTTCGTTCAGGCCCAGTATCGCGTCCAGAACCGAGGCCGCCGTCCAGCCGTAAAACGCCAGCAGGATGGTCCACCAGCCGCCATAGATTGCGCCGATAAGGGCCAGCGGCACAGCGCCCAGCGATATCCAGAACGGCAATGCGGATGCGGGTTTTGCGACCTGACTGATACTGGTCATACTTGTCTCCATCACTCTGGCGCGTTTGGGGTATCTAGGCACAAGCCGTCCCGAAACTCAATCCGCTAACAGGTGTCCTTTGGCCAGATTATAGGCTTTGCGCATGACGGTCGGCAGGTCGTCGGAGCTGAATTGGTCGGCGGGCAGGAAATAGCCCGTATCGGGGGTTTCATCCGCAACACTGGCCACCTGAACGGTCAGGCGCAGGTGGAAGTGGGTAAAGGTGTGGCGCACCTCGGCGGGCAGGGTTTGCCAGTCGGCCTTTAGCGGTGGTTGCGCCACAGGTTTTGCGCCCCATTCCGCACTGGGCCAGCCCAGCATCCCGCCCAAAAGCCCCTTGTCGGGGCGGCGTTCCAGCAGCCATGCACCATCACCCCGCCGCGCGATATAGGCGATGCCATAGCGGGTGGGTTTGCGGATTTTCGGGGCGCGTTTGGGCAGGTCGGCGGCGGTGCCTTGGGTGCGGGCGATGCAGGCTTTGGCCCACGGGCAAAGCCCGCAAGCGGGGGATTTCGGGGTGCAGATGGTGGCGCCAAGGTCCATCACGGCCTGCGCGTAATCTCCGGCCCGATCCTGCGGGGTCAGGGTGGCCGCAAGGGCGGTCAGTTCCGGTTTGGCGGCAGGCAAGGGCGTGTGGATGTCATGCAACCGCGCCATCACCCGTTCGATATTGCCATCCACCACGGTTTCGCTGTGCCCATAGGCAATCGCGGCGATGGCGGCGGCGGTGTAGGGGCCGATGCCGGGCAGGGACAGCAACCCGTCGCGGGTATCGGGAAAGGCCCCGCCATGATCGGCCACCACCATGCGGGCGCATTTCAGCAGGTTGCGGGCGCGGGCATAATAGCCCAGACCGGCCCATTCGCCCATCACTTCGGCATCCTTTGCCGCCGCCAGATCGTGAATGGTGGGCCAGCGGGTGGTGAAGGCGTGGAAATATCTGATCACGGCGGCGACGGTGGTTTGCTGCAACATTACCTCGGACAGCCAGATGTGATAGGGATCGGGCAACACGCCAACGCGCGATTCCATTGGCGGCACACGCCACGGCAGGACGCGGGCATGGGCGTCATACCAACCCAGCAAAGCATCGCTTAATTCCACCTCACGCAAACTTTATCCGTCCTTTTGTGCTATTGTTCTGGCACCCTGCCCGAACCTGTTTAGAATAGCAGCGAGCCAACGGAAAGACGACGTGAAGCAAACAACCGGATATACACAGCGAAGATACGGCAAAAAGGGGTTCCAACGCACCTCGAGCCTGCTGCGCGAGCGTATCCGCACCGCCGGCGAATCGCGCGGCTTTGCCGTCAGCCGTCTGTTGACCCACTGGCCCGAAATCGTGGGCGAGGATATTGCCCGAATGGCCCGTCCCGTGCATGTAAAATATGGCCGCGACAGCCTTGGGGCGACGTTGACCATCTTGACCACGGGCGCACAGGCCCCGATGCTCGAGATGCAAAAGGAACAGCTGCGCGAGCGGGTGAATGCCTGCTATGGCTACAGCGCGATTGCAAAGGTGCGTATCACCCAGACGGCGCCCATCGGATTTGCCGAAGGGCAGGCGCAATTTGCACCAGCGCCCAAGTCAAAACCGGCCCAGCCGACCCCCGAAATCAAACAGGCCGCCCGCAAGGTGGCAGAACCGATCGCGGATGACGGTTTGCGCGATGCTCTTGCAGCGTTGGGTGCAAACATTATATCCCGTAATGAACATTAAAAGAGGATTGTCTATGAAACGCAGGGTATTCATCGGAACAGGTGCATTGGCTTTGGCTGGCGGCGGGGCGTATTGGTTGAACGCCAATAATGCGCTACCAGGCACAACAAGCAGCGCGGGTTTTGGCGCGGCAATGGCTGAAAC
This sequence comes from Marinosulfonomonas sp., assembly GCA_015494385.1. GTDB lineage: Bacteria > Pseudomonadota > Alphaproteobacteria > Rhodobacterales > Rhodobacteraceae > Profundibacter. The sequence continues at coordinate 3,434 of WGBJ01000278.1, read as the reverse complement.
CACAGACGAGATTGATACATCCGGCGTTGTCGAAATGGCGATGGGGGACAAGGACGCACCGGTGACAGTGGTGGAATATGCCAGCTTTACCTGTCCGCATTGTTCGCGCTTTCATACGGATGTGTTGCCGCAAATCAAAAAGAACTACATTGATACCGGCAAGGTGCGTTTCATTTTTCGCGAAGCCTATTTTGACAAATACGGCCTGTGGGCCAGTCTGATGGCGCGCTGTGGTGGCGAAATGCGTTATTTCGGGATCACCGATATTCTGATGGAAGACCAGAAAGCATGGCTGGGCGAAGGTGAGCCGGCGGCTGTGGTCGATAACCTGCGCAAGGTTGGCCTGACAGCAGGCATGACCAACGAACAGCTGGACGCCTGTTTCAGTGACGAAGACAACGTGAAAACCCTTGTGGCGTGGTATCAGCAGAATTTCACCCGTGACAACATGGATTCGACCCCGTCGTTCCTGATTCAGGGCGAGAAGTATTCCAACATGAGCTATGAGGATTTCTCGGCAGCTCTGGATGCGAAGCTGGCCGAATAAGCTATTTTGTAATGGCTGCGAGCGCGGTATCAAACGCGCTCCAGTCGGCTATTTCCAGACGAACCGGCAATGTCACGACCTCGGCGCGAAAAGCGGCGGGCAGGCGCACGGCGTCTTTTTCGGTGGTGACCATGATCGCGCCCAGTGCTTTGGCTTCGAAGGCCAGACGTTTCATCAGGGCGGCGGTCAGGGGCTGGTGATCGCTTAGGGCTTCGGTGTGTAGCAGGTCGGCGCCCAGACCACGCAGGGTGGCAAAGAATTTTGCCGGATGGCCGATACCGGCAAAGGCCAGCACGGGTTGATCCTGCCATTCAATACCGGTTTGCAGCGGGGCCAGACGGCCGGTCAGATGCGGCAGGTTGATTTTATCACCCCATGCCTGTTCAAACGCCGCTTGCTGGGTTTCGCCGCCAATGGATATCAGCAGATCGGCGCGGGCCAGTCCTGCGGCAACGGGTTCGCGCAAGGGGCCAGCAGGCAGCACACGGCCATTGCCAAAGCCGATGGCGGCATCCACCACCACCACGGATATATCCTTGTGCAGGGCGGGGTTCTGGAACCCGTCATCCAGCACAATGATGTCGGCCCCTGCATCGACAGCGGCCTTGGCCCCTTCGGCGCGGTCCTTGGCAACCCAAGTGGGGGTGAACGCGGCCAGCAGCAGTGGTTCGTCGCCGGTTTCGGCGGCGCTGTGACGGACCTCGTCCACCTGAACCGGCCCTTGCAATGATCCGCCATAACCGCGCGTCACCACATGCGGGGTGTGACCTGCGGCCTGCAGGCGCTGCACGATGGCGATGGCGGTAGGGGTTTTGCCGGTGCCGCCCGCGTTGATATTGCCAACACAGATCACCGGCACGGGCGCATGATATTGCGCCGGTTGCGCCACACGTTTGGCCGTGGCTTTGGCATAGATTGCGCCCAGCGGCGACAGCAGGCGGGCCATCAATGCAGGGCGGTTGGCAGGGGTGAACCAGAAGCGGGGGGGCTGCATTATCTCTCCTCGGCTTCTTGCAGGGTTTTCAGGATCACTTCGACCGTGTGGTCGGCAGCTTCGGCCCCGCTGGTCGAGATTGCCCAGCCCGCGTGGGCCATCGCGGCGGCCACATCGGGGCCCAGCATTTCTTGCAGATTGGTGGCCAGATTGCCAGCATCACGCACTTCGCGGGCCGCGCCGGCGGTGTCCAGACGGGCGTATCCGGTGCGGTAGTCCTGAACATTCGGGCCATGCAGAATCGCTGATCCCAGCGCCGAAGCCTCGAACGGGGAACATCCCTTGCCCCCTTTGATCAGCGAATTGCCGATAAAACAAACCGGCGCCAACCGGAGCCACAGGCCCAGTTCATCCGGCGCATCGGCAATGAATATCTGGATATGTTCGTCCGGATCCTGCCCTTTGGAGCGCTGGGCAACGATCCAGCCCTCCCTGGTCAGGGATTCGGCCACTGCGTCCCCGCGGGTGCTGTCCATAGGGGATATGACCAGCAACAGACGGTGGGACTGGCGGCTGGCGGTGCGGTGTGCGGTGGCGACGATATTTTCTTCGCCCTCAATTGTTTTTACCGCCAGCCAGACGGGGCGGGCGGCCAGAATGGCGGCCATGTCATCGCGATCCCTGTCATCGCAAAACAGGGTTGTTGCGCCTTCTTCCAGCAGCCCGCAGGCCTCGGTTCTGGACGGGATAGCGCCCTGCCGGATCAGACGCCACACGACTTCGGTTTTGCCACCAAGGATACGGTCGAACATGGCCAGCAGCGTCATGATCATCCCTGTTTTCCAGCGCTTGCGCCCGTCAATCCGTGCGCGACTGCGGGCATCGACCATCAGCAGCGGAATATTGCGATCGTGTGTTTCCACCAACAGGGACGGGCGCAGGGTGGATCCGGCCCAGACCGCGATGGTCGGGCGCCAGTGATCCAGAAACCGGGTCACCTGTTGCGGGGTGTCGGGCGGGGCCGGCATGTGCAGGCAGGGCTGATCGCAGCTGTTCTGAAACGGCAGGTCGATCCTTGTATTTTCCGGCGTTGTCACCAGAAAGGAAACGTCGCCACGTTCAACCGCCAATGCACGGATCAGTTCCTGCACCGGCGAGATTTCTTCGGGGTTGGAGGCGTGTAGCCAGACCAGTTTCCCGGCGGGGCGGGCAAGACGTAATTGCGTATCGTCACCATCAGCCTGCTGTTCCTGCAAAGCCCGCGCACCGGCGCGCTTTGCATTCGCAAGATAGATTTTCAGGCCAAGGGACATCGGGGAAAACCCTGCCTATCAGCCGTCCAGCTCTTCGGTGGGCGAGGCTTCGACCTCTTCATCCCGAAGGCGGTGGATATGGGCAATGAAATAGCGCATGTGGGCGTTATCAACTGTGCGGTGGGCCTCGGCCTTCCAGGCGTTATAGGCGGATTCATAGTTCGGGAACATGCCGACGATATGGATATCGTTCACGTCTTTGAAGGCGTTTTTGGTGGGGTCAATCAATTCGCCGCCAAAGACGAGGTGCAGGCGTTGGGTCATGGGTGTTCGCTCCGATATGGTTTGTGTCCGGTTTGCGGGGACAGTAGTGGATTGGCGCAGGGCGAGAAAGAGATTCTATGCCTGCGGCGCGGATATTTATGGAACAAAGATGGGTCAGGCCAGTTCGCTACGGATGGCTTTGTGCAGCACGGGGCCTGCGGCAAGGATGCCGTTTAACTGGGGCTGGGGGGTGTTGAACAGCGGTTTGGCACCGGTTTTATCGGTGACTATGGCGCCGGCCTTTTGTGCGATCAGGGCACCGGCGGCGACATCCCATTCCCATGTCGGGCGCAGGGTCAGCATGGCATCGAAGCGCCCTTCGGCCACAAGGCACAGGCGATAGGCCAGAGAGGTTCGCATGTGGCGTTCATAAGGG
>WGBJ01000277.1 GCA_015494385.1 Marinosulfonomonas sp. | reverse complement strand
GCCCATCACCGCTGCGCATGGCTATGACGCCGGCGGCTGTATCGCCGCCACCCGTTACGCGCGGATCACGCCCACGGGTGATGTCACCCCGTGCCCCTATATGGAAAATTCGGCCGGATCGGTGAAGGATCAGAGTTTTGCCGAAATCTGGCAGGACGCGCCGGTGCTGAACGCATTGCGCGCGCCCAAACTGGAAGGGCGCTGTGGTGCTTGCGAATTCCGGATCCTGTGCGGCGGGTGTCGCGCCCGCCCCTTGGCGATGGATGGCAACATGATGGGCGAGGACAGCCTGTGCACCTATCAGCCCCAAGGCGGTGCCGTGATCACGCCTCTAGTTCCGGCGGGGACCACAATGCGCTGGACGAATGATGCCGAAACCCACCTTGCCCGCATCCCCGGTTTCGTGCGCCGTATGGTGCGCAAACGGGCCGAGGAATATGTGCGCGGCGAAGGCCGTGCCGAGGTGACCAAAGACGATCTGACCCTGCTGGCCAAACGCCGTTTTGGCGATGCCGGACCGCCTTCGTTCATCAAACGGGGGCGCAAATGATGCATGACGTGATTGTCATTGGCGGCGGTATTTCGGGGCTGGCGACGGCTTATGATCTGATGCAGCGCGGGCTGGATGTGCAACTTCTGGAACGGCAGGTGCGCACCGGTGGCAACGCGATTTCCGAGGGCTTTGACGGGTTCCTGATGGAACACGGGCCAACCACCTTCAATGCCTCGGTGCCTCAAGCGGTAGAGCAGATTGACGCGCTGGGCCTGCTGGATCAGGCGCATGATCTGGGGCCGGATGTCAAACGCCGCTATCTGCGCGATGATGGCAAGCTGACGGGTATTCCGGCCAACCCGATGGGGTTCTTCACCTCGAACTATCTGACGCTGCGGGGCCGCGCGCGTATTTTGGCCGAGGGACTGATCCCGCGCCACAAAGGGGGCGAGGAAACCATCCACGCCTTTACCGCCCGCCGCTTTGGCCGTGAATTTGCCGACAAGGTGATGGACCCGATGGCCGCCGGTATCTTTATGGGGGATTCGCGAGAGCTGTCGATCAGTGGTGCCTTTCCCAAGCTGGCCGAGATGGAACAGGCGCTGGGGTCGATCACCCGCGGGGTGTTGCGGGCCAAACGCGGGTCCGAGCCGGGGCGGCATCTGTATTCCTGGGATGGTGGCATCGGCACAATTCCGCAGGTGTTGACCTGCCATCTGGGCCCGCGTGTTCACACCGGCATTACCGTTTCCGGCCTGAGCAAAACCGCGCAAGGGTTTGCTGTGAAAACCAGCGAGGGCACCCGCAATGCCCGCGCCGTGGTGCTGGCCGTGCAACCGCATGTCGCCGCGCAATTGCTGGAACAGGTTGATGTGATCGGGGCTGGTGCAACCAGTGCCATCCAGACCCCGACGGTGAATGTGGGCTTCTTTGGCTATCGGCGTGAGCAGGTGGCGCATCCGCTGGACGGGCTGGGGTTTTTGTCGACCAGGGATGACGGGCGTATCCTGTCGGGTTCGCAATTTGCCTCGACCATGTATCCGCACCGCGCGCCTGACGGGTTCGTGGCGATTTCCGCCTATGCAGGCGGGGTGCGCAACCCTGAACTGGCGCGGATGTCGGGCATTGATCTGACGGCACAAATGCACGCCGAACTGGCCGAGGTTCTGGGGATCAAGGGCGATCCGGTTGTCACCCGTTTTCGCCGCTGGCCGTTGGGACTGCCGCAATATACGCTGGGCCATGCGGCGCGGCAAAAACTGTTTTCCGAAACCCCGCAGCGGGTCGAGGGGCTGTATCTGACCGGCAATTATACCAACGGGGTTTCGGTGGCCAATTGCATCAAATCGGCGCTGGATATTGCTGGCGAAGTTTCTGCAAACCTGTCGGTGCCTGTCGGTGAAACCGGCCGCGCGCAGCAGGTTATGTGCTGACCTTGTTCACGGTTGCAATGAAACTGTAACCGATGCCGTGGATGGTTTTGATATATTCACCGCCATCCGTTCCCGCCCCCAGTTTTTTGCGCAACCGCATGATATGCACGTCAATCGCCCGATCCCCTGCGAAACTCTCGCGGCCGCGGGCGGCGTCCAGCAACTGGTTGCGGTTGAACACCGTGTGCGGGTTGGTGACGAACATATAGAGGATTTCAAATTCGGTGGTGGTCAGCGGTTCGACTTCGCCGCTGTCAATCCGCGATAATGACCGTTCGTTCTGGTTCACCGACCAGTTGTCGAACTGGTATAGAACCGCTTTGGCGGAAACCTGTTCTGCCGGTTTTGCACGCCGCAGAATGGTGCGCACGCGGGCCAGCAATTCGCGCGGCTCGTAGGGTTTGACCATATAATCGTCGGCACCGAATTCCAGCCCGACAACGCGGTCAAAGGTTTCCGAGCTGCCCGAGAGAACCAGAATGGGCAGGTTCGAATCCCGCCGGATATCACGGGTGATGTCCAGCCCGCTTTTGCCCGGCAGGCCGATGTCCAGAATAACCAGATCCACCTTTTGCCGGTCCAGCACCGCCTGCATTTCACGCCCGTCCGAGGCGCATTCGACGCTATACCCCTGCTTCTCCAGATACCGCTTTAAAAAAGAGGTGATCTGGGGATCATCGTCAACAACAAGGATAAGTTCCTTTTGCACAGTCTACCTTTACATCGTTAGGGTCTTGTTTGATCAGTTTAGCAATAAAGCTATAATCTGCACCTTGTTTTTCCGCGTTTTTAGGCCCCGTGGCAATGGAAAACCGCCGCTGACTGGCATATAAGTCAGGTAAGGGGCAGAATATTCCGGATATGAAAACCAATCAGTCCATATCACAACCCAAACGCCGACGCCGGTTGATGCCGATTGCGGTGGCTGGGGCTGCTGTTCTGTTGCTGATTTTGGCCGTGATGCTGGCACTGAGCAATGAAACCAGCAATCGCTTTCGCAAGATCAAAACAGGGTGGGAAGAATATTCGCAGGCCGCTGACCCCAGAGGGTTATGGATTTCCGAAATACGTGGTTATTTCGGCTATGGCGGGATGATCCATAATTTCAAAAACTATGTGCTGCGTCAGGATGAAAAATACGAACAAACCCTGCGCGCCCAAAGCCGGTTGTTGCTGAACGCGATTGCGACCTATCAGGCCGCCAATCCCGATCCGGTCGAGCAGGACGCGCTGGAGCGGATCAAGCGGGTGGTCGAGGAATATTCCCGCAATATTGAAATTATCAAACAGGGCATCAAGGAACACAAAAGCGCCGAGGAAATCGACGCGCTGGTGCGGGTGGATGACTCGGATGCGTTGCGGGCGCTTGCGGTGCTGGAGCGTCACTGGCTGGACCAGCGACAACGCAATCTGGACACCATTGTTGCAGCGTTGTCGGACGGGGACGCATTGGTGCGCTCGCTTGCCGGTGTGATGGTATTGCTGACGGCGCTGGTAGGGTTGATCGCGCTGATGATCTTTGCACTGGTTGGCAGTGCATTACGATCGAACGCGGCACAGCTGAAAGAACTTGAGGCCCGCAAATCGGCGCAAACCGCAGAACGCAAACTGGCGTGGGTGGTGCAGCAAAGCCCCGCCTCGATCATGATCACCGATACACACGGAACGATCGAATTTGCCAATCGCAAGCTGCTGGAGATGACGGGCTATTCCGAAGAAGAGCTTGTCGGGAAATCGCCCAGCATCCTGAAATCCGGCCACACGCCGGAAGGGGCTTATCGGGATATCTGGAAACGCCTTAGTCAGGGCAAACCGTGGCGCGGTGTGTTCAAGAACCTGCGCAAGGATGGCAGCCATTATTGGGCGGCCACCAGCCTGTTGCCCCTGCTGAACGAAGAAGGCGAGGTCACCAATTATATCGGCGTGGGCGAGGACATTACCGAAAAGCGCCATGTGGATGAACAGATCGCACAGGTGCAGAAGATGGAGGCGGTGGGGATTTTGGCCGGCTCGGTTGCCCATGATTTCAACAATGTTTTGATGACGATCATTGGCAATACCGAGCTGATCAAACTGGAATCCGAAGATATGGACGCGCCCGAGGACGTGCGCGCCTCGATCGAGCATATCGAGATTGCTTCGCGCCGCGCACGGGCGCTGATCCAGCAGTTGCTGACCTTTGCGCGCCAGCAGCCCGGACAGGCGCGGCGGCTGGAATTGCATCATGCGGTGGACGAGGCGCTGGAGCTGATCCGCGTTTCAACCCCGCCGTCGGTGCAGATCGAATTCAAACCGGCCGTTGACCGAGTGGCCACTGATATTGACCCGACGGCCTTTTTCCCGATCGTGATGAACCTGTGTCATAATGCGGTCGAGGCCATCGGCGACAATGGCGGGCGGATTGAACTACGCCTTGACCGGATCAACCGCGGCACCAAAGGCGGGCTGAAAAAGTTGCCCAAAGGGGCGCTGGGCACGATCAAGCTGGAAATCGACGACAACGGCCCGGGCATTCCGCAGGACATTCAGGAAAAGATATTCGAGCCGTTCTTTTCCACCAAACCTGTCGGCAAGGGCACCGGCCTTGGGCTGGCGATTGTCAGCAACTGGGTGGAAGAGGCTGGCGGCAAGGTTCGCTTGCAAAGCAGTCGGGAGGCCGGCACCTGTTTCACCCTGCTGTTCCCCGAATTCGAAGTGACTGAGAGCCAGACCGAACAGCAATCCCGTCCGCAGATGGGGCATGAACATATCCTGCTGGTCGATGACGAGGAAGAATTGCTTTATACCATCCGCCGGATGATGGCGCGGTTGGGGTATCGGGTCGAGGCATTTTCAAATCCGGCATTGGCGCTACACGCTTTCCGCACCAATCCGGGCAGTTATGATGCGGTAGTGACGGATATGATGATGCCCGAGATGAATGGCGCCGAACTGATCACTGCGTTGCATGAAATCCGCCCCGAACTGCCGGCGATGGTGATTTCAAGTTATATGGTTGAAGGGTCGCTTCCTGACGATCTAAAGGATGTGGTCACGGTACAAAAGCCGGTGAATATGGCTGGCCTTGCCCATGCGATGCGGCTTATAATTGACCAAAGTCAAGGCTGACCCGTTACAATTATTTACAAGACGACACGCAATGTAACCGCGCCTAAATCCTGATGAAACATAGCGGGAATAGGGTTCGGACGAATTAGCGGCACATGGTGCCTGCCAAAGGAGTGATCCATATGTCCAACATTGTCCATCCGTTTGAAGCCCCCGCAGGGGATGGAATGGAAAATGATGTGATCGAGGCCATTCTGACCCGCCATTCGGTTTCCCCCAAACGGGTCGCGAAACCCGGCCCGACGCGTGCGCAGGTGACGACCCTGATGGCCACCGCTGCAGCCGCACCCGATCACGGCAAACTGCGCCCGTGGCGCTTTATCGAATTCCCCGAAAGCAGCCGGTCTGCCCTTGCGGATGTGTTTGAAACCGCCCTGCGCGAACGCCTGCCCAATGCTGATGCCGAAGCCCTGTCGCGTGCGCGTGAAAAGGCCAGCCGTGCCCCGCTGTTGCTGGGGCTGGTGCTGCGCCTGAATCGCACTGCCGACGTGCCGCATGTGGATGACCAACTGGCCTCGGGCGGGGCGGCGTTGCAGAATGTGTTGCTGGCGGCCCATGCAATGGGTTTTGGTGCCCGCGCCCTGAGCGGGCAGGCGGTGCGCACGCAGGCCTTTCGCAATGCATTGAAACTGGATGACGACGAAACCTTCCTGTGTTTCATCGCCATCGGAACACCCACATCGGCCCCAAGGCGCAACGCACGTCCCGCGCCTGAATCCCTGTTGTCACAATGGACGGGATAGCCGATCGTGCGGGTGCCGCTCTGTCCTCCCACAGCGGCGCCCGCCTATTTTCTTTTGACGAGGCCCCTTCATGAACGCACCTGTTGAACCGACCGTCGCCGCCTGTGGCTGTGACAGCCATGCCCACAAGTTGACCCCGCTGGATGTCGCGATTGAACGCGGGCTGGCGCTGGCCATGGCCGTTGATGATGTCGAGGATGTTGCCCTGACCGATGCGATTGGCCGCGTGCTGGCGTTTGATGCGACCTCGCCCATTCCGCTGCCGCCTTTTGATAACTCGGCGATGGATGGCTATCTGGTGCAAACCGCTGATCTGGCGGGGGATGGTCCGTTTACCCTGCAGGTGATTGGCCGCATTGCTGCCGGTGACGCGGGGCAGAACAAACCGCAATCAGGTACTGCCCTGCGTATTCTGACAGGTGCCCCTGTGCCTGCCGGTTTTGACGCGGTGGTGATGCAAGAGGATTGCGAAGTTTTGGGCGACACCATCACATTTTCCCGCAAACCCGCTGTGGGCCAACATATCCGCCCCAGTGGCGGGGATGCCGCCAAAGGGCAGGTGGTTGTCCCTGCCGGTGCCGAAATCGGTGCCCGCCAGACCGGCGCGCTGGCGGCAATTGGTGCGGGCAGTGTCAAGGTCCGGCGCAAGGTGCGCGTGGCCATCTTTTCGACTGGTAGTGAGTTGGTGCAACCTGGCGAGCCGTTGGGGGCAGGGCAAATCTGGAACTCGAACCGCTATACCCTGTTGTCGCTGCTGAAAAAAGACTGGATCGAGGTGGTCGATCTGGGCGCAATCCCCGACAAGCCTGATCTGCTAAAGGCTGCGTTGGTCAATGCTTGTGCTACATGTGACATGGTGATCACCACCGGCGG
>WGBJ01000276.1 GCA_015494385.1 Marinosulfonomonas sp. | reverse complement strand
GCCTGTGCCGGTCGCTTTACCACCTATGAACGGGTGCAGTTGCGCGATCTGGTGGTGATCAAGTCCAATGGCCGCCGCGAGGAATTCGGTCGTGACAAGCTGGAGCGGTCGATCCGCATCGCCCTGCAAAAACGCCCGATTGATCCGGAACGCATTGACCAGATGATCTCGGGCATCGTGCGGCGGCTGGAAAGCATGGGCGAAACCGACATCAAATCGGAAACGATCGGTGAAATCGTGATGGAATCTCTGGCCCGGATCGACACCGTGGCCTACGTCCGTTTTGCCAGTGTCTACAAGAATTTCCAGGCGGCGGATGATTTCGACAAATTCGTAAGCGAATTGCGGCCTGACGATTCACCGGAAGAGTGACCCAATCTGACCAAGACGCCCGCTTTATGGCGCTCGCCCTTACTCTGGGCGCGCGCGGCTTGGGGCGTGTCTGGCCCAATCCGGCAGTGGGCTGTGTGATCGTTGCCGATGGCCGGATCATCGGGCGCGGCTGGACGGCGGATGGCGGCCGTCCCCATGCCGAAACCATGGCCCTGAAACAGGCCGGCAAGGCCGCCCGCGGCGCCACGGCCTATGTCACGCTGGAACCTTGCGCCCATCACGGTAAAACCCCGCCTTGCGCCGAAACGCTGGTTAGCGCTGGCGTGGCGCGGGTGGTGACGGCGCTTGAGGATCCCGACCCGCGTGTGGCGGGTAGGGGGCATGCCATTTTGCGTGGCGCCGGGATCACTGTGACAACGGGGGTGATGCAGGCCGAAGCGCTGCGTGCCCATGCGGGTTTTTTGAAACGGGTGCAGGATGGCCGCCCGTTGGTCACCCTGAAGCTGGCCAGCAGTTTTGATGGACGCATCGCCACGGCAACCGGCGAAAGCCAGTGGATCACCGGCCCCGAAGCACGGCGCATGGTGCATCTGCAACGCGCCCGCCATGACGGTGTGATGGTCGGCGGCGGCACCGCGCGGGCGGATGGCCCGACCCTGACGGTGCGCGATCTGGGCATCACCCGCCAACCTGTGCGCATCATTGCCAGCCGTACTCTGGACTTGCCGCTTACGGGCAATCTGGCCCGCACCGCTGGCGATGTGCCGTTATGGCTCTGCCACGGCGAAGGTGCCGACCCCGCATTGGTCAGCGCATGGTCTGGCATGGGCGCCACCCTGATCCCTTGCGCCACCCGTCAAGGCACGCTTGATCCGGCCTCGATCCTGACCGGCCTGGGGCAGGCGGGTTTGACACGGGTGTTTGTCGAGGGCGGCGGCGCCTTTGCCGCGTCGCTTCTGCGTGCCGGTCTGGTGGACGAATTGATCGGCTTTACCGCCGGTATCGCGCTGGGGGCCGAAGGGCTGCCCTCGCTCGGCCCGCTTGGCCTGCAACGCCTCGTCCAAGCTCCGCGTTTTGAATTGGTCGAGCAGCGTCAACTGGGCGCCGACATCATGCACCACTGGCGCAAAACCTAGGGCAAACCCTGCTCAGGAATACTGCCCGAAAAAATCCACTGTCTGGTCTATCAACCGCGTGCGGGTTTGCGGCCCTTCCATCAGCACCTCGTGCTCGCCCCCCTCGACCATTTCCAGTCGCCCGTCCGGCCAGTCCTGCATCCGCTTGATCACTGCCGACGAATCCACGATCCGCTCGTTTGTGCCCAGAAACGTCAGCGCCGGCGCTTTGGGGGCTTCCATCGCCATCAGGTCGCGGGTTTCGGTCAGTGCCTCGAACAGCCAGTTCATGCTTGGCCCACCCAGTGCAAAACGGGGATGCGCCGCCACCTGTTCCTGCAACAGCGCATACATATCCGGATCGGTGGTCAGCAGATTGTCCTCGAACGGGGCAACAGAAACATAGCTTTCCGCGTTGGTCCCGGGCGCGTATTTGTGCCCCATGCCGGCGGTGCTTGTGGCCCAGGCAATGCCGCGCGCCAGCGGGCGCATCAGGGGACCAATCAGAATCCCCCACATCGGCGCACTGAAAACCGAGGCCTTCACATCCAGCCCGTCCACCAAGGATCGTAGCGCAATGCAGCCGCCCATCGAATGGGACAGCATGTAAAACGGCTGCGGCATCTCCAGATCCCGCGCCGCCTGCACCATTGCCGCCACATCGCGCTGGTAATCGGCAAACTTCAGCACATGGCCGGTGTCGGGATCATCCAGCATCCGGTCGGCCAGCCCCTGACCACGCCAGTCCACCACAATCGTGGCATAACCACGCTGTTGCAGATCGCCGACAACCAGACCGTATTTTTCAATATATTCTGTGCGCCCGGGCATCAGCAGAACTGTGCCCCTGGTGCCTTTGTTCCAGACGCCAACACGGATCCGCACCCCGTCATCCGTATCCAGCCAATAGGCCGCGCCACCATCGGGCGCGCGGGCGACATCGGTATAAAGGGGTGCGGTTTCCATCATTTACGCCAGAAACGAGGCCAGCTTCATCGCCATGCCCATATCGCCGTCAATGGTCAGCTTGCCGGTCATAAAGGCGGCGGTCGGGTTGGTTTCGCCTTCCAGGATCGACTGGAACACATCTGCATCTGCCGTCATGGTCACATCCGCGTCGTCATCACCGGCGCGGGCGCCGTCGGAGTCGATGATCACAGCCCCTTCGTCGCCAATCACAAATTTGGCAATTCCGTCAAATCCGCCGGAAATCTTTTCGTTCAGGGCGGTAACAGCTGTGTCGATTACTTCGCTCATGGGTCATCCTTTTCAATTCGTGAACATCGGGGTCTCGTAACTTGCCGATGCATGGTTTAAACTCGGTATTGTTATGAGCATAATCAACCCTATTCACAAACGTATCGTTACGGCATTCGCTTTTACAGTCATGTTTTCCCTACCTTCAGGGGCGCAAGAGGTGACTGTGGACGAATTATTCGACGAATTGCAATTGGCCACGGTGGAACAAACCGGCAGAATCACCAAACAGATCGAAACCCTCTGGTCGCAAAGCGGCTCGGCCTCGATGGATCTGCTGTTGAAACGCGGGCGCGATGCGTTGCAGGACGGGGACACAGAGGCGGCCATCGAACACCTGACCGCGCTGGTTGATCATGCACCGGATTTCGCCGAAGGCTACTACACCCGCGCCACCGCCTATTTCGAAGCGGGCCTGTTCGGCCCCGCACTGGCCGATCTGCGCACCACCCTTGCCCTGAACCCGCGCCATTTCGGGGCGCTGACGGGGCTGGCCTATATCCTCGAGGAAATGGAAAAACCCGAAAAGGCACTGGCGGCCTATCGCAAGGTGCTGGAACTGGTGCCGCATGACGAAACAGTGCAAGAGGCCGTTTCGCGGCTTGAAGGTGTGGCGCTTTAGGCGCTGAACGGGTTGGATAGATATGCTTGACGACAACCGGATCACGGCCGTTCTGGGGCCGACCAACACCGGCAAAACCCATTACGCGATTGAACGGATGCTGGGGCACCGCACCGGCATCATCGGCCTGCCGCTGCGCCTGCTGGCCCGCGAGGTTTACGACCGCATTGTCGCCCTGCGCGGCCCCTCGGTTGTGGCGCTGGTCACCGGCGAGGAACGCATCGTGCCGCCGCGCACCCAATACTGGGTCTGCACGGTCGAGGCGATGCCGGATGGCATGGGCACCGATTTTCTGGCGATTGACGAAATTCAACTGTGCGCCGACCCCGAGCGCGGCCATGTTTTCACCGACCGCCTGCTGCACGCCCGCGGCACACGGGAAACCCTGTTTCTGGGTTCGGATTCGATGCGCAGTGCGATTGCCGAACTGGTGCCAAAGGCACAATTCCTGCGCCGTGATCGTCTTAGCGAACTGGTCTATGCAGGCTCCAAGAAAATCAGCCGGATGCCCGGACGCAGCGCCATTGTCGGGTTTTCGGTGGATAACGTCTATGCAATCGCCGAACTGCTGCGCCGGCAAAAGGGCGGGGCGGCGGTGGTGATGGGGGCGCTGTCCCCGCGCACCCGCAACGCACAGGTGGAAATGTACCAGAACGGCGATGTCGATTATCTGGTGGCCACAGACGCCATTGGCATGGGGCTGAACCTTGATATCAACCACGTTGCCTTTTCCTCGCTGACCAAATTCGATGGCCGCCGGATGCGCCCGCTGCAACCCAATGAGCTGGCCCAGATCGCCGGCCGTGCGGGGCGCTATATGCGTCATGGCAGTTTCGGTGTGACCGGCGAAGCGCCGTTGATCGAGGATGGCGTGGTCGATGCCATCACCAACCACCGTTTTGCACCGGTAAAGAAGCTGCAATGGCGCAATTCGGGGCTGGAATTTGGCAATGCGGCGCGTCTGATTGCCTCGCTCGAATCCCCCACCGACGACCATTGGCTGACCCGCGCCCGCGAGGCAGACGACCTTATGGCGCTAAAAACACTGTCCGCGCGCGATGATGTTGCGGTGCGGATTGGCGGCCCGCAAGACGTGAAACGTCTGTGGGATGTCTGCCGTATTCCCGATTTTCGCGGCATCAGCCATGCCGAACACGCGGCCATCCTTGAGCAAATTTTCGCGTATTTACAACAGTATAACCGTATTCCCAATGATTGGTTGGCGCGACAGGTCAAGCGGCTGGACCGCTCCGAAGGCGACATCGACGCGCTGTCCAAACGGCTGGCGTTTATCCGCACATGGACCTATGTCGCGCAACGAAAAGGCTGGGTTGATGACGAAACCCATTGGCGCGAGGCGACTCGCGCTGTAGAAGACCGGCTATCGGACGCGCTGCATGCGCGGCTGACACAACGATTTGTTGATCGGCGCACATCTGTTTTGCTGCGCCGGTTGAAGCAGAAGGAGGGCCTCGTGGCCGAAGTAAACGACAAAGGTGAAGTGACGGTCGAAGGGCAACTGATTGGCCGTCTTGAGGGGTTCCGCTTTACGCAGGACAAAACCGCCAATGCCGACGAGGCCAAGACCCTGCGCGCTGCCAGTGTGGCCGCGCTTGCGCCGCAGTTCCATCTGCTGGCCGACCGGTTCTATAACGCGCCGGATACGGAAATCGACTTTACCGAACAGGGCGGGTTGATGTGGGGCGAACATGCCGTGGGCAAGCTGGTGGCGGGCGATGATGCGCTGAAACCACAGGCCGTGGCGTTCGTTGATGACGAGGCCGGCGTCGATGTCGCCACCAAGGTGCAGCGCCGTTTGCAGCATTTTATTGATCGCAAGGTCGCGACATTGTTTGAACCGCTGCTGAACCTGTCCAAGGACGACACCCTGCCGCCGATCGCGCGTGGCTTTGCCTTCCGCATGATCGAGAATTTCGGCATCGTGCCAAGGTCCGAAGTTGCCGCCGAGGTCAAGGATCTGGATCAGGACGCCCGCGCCACCCTGCGCAAACACGGCATCCGCTTTGGCCAGTTCACCATTTTCATGCCGCTGTTGCTGAAACCCGCCCCGACGCGCCTGCGTCTGGTGCTGTGGGCGCTGGCCAACAAGCTGGACGAATTCCCCGAAAGCCCGCCGCCCGGTCTGGTCACCATCCCGACCGAAAAGGATGCGCCAAAGGGCTGGGATACCATGTCCGGCTATCGCGCCGCAGGCAGCCGCGCGATCCGTATCGATATGCTGGAACGTCTGGCCGATATGCTGCGCGCAGAAAACAGCCGCAGCGGGTTCGAGGCCAACCCCGACATGCTGTCGATCACCGGCATGACGCTGGAACAGTTCGCCGACCTGATGCAGGGGCTGGGCTATAAGGCCGAAAAAGGTGAACGGGTGAAGGTCAAGCCTGCCCCGGTCGAGGAGGCAAAGGCCGCTGAGGGCGAGAAACCCGCCGAGGAGGCCAAGCCGGAAGGCGAGGCCGAGGCCAGCGAAGCGCCTGCCGAGGCAGCACCAGAAGCCGAAGCGCCCAAGGAATCCGAGGCACCTGCCGAGGCCCCCGAGCAAAGCGAGGACGCCCCCGAAATGGAGGTCTTCTATACCTTCACATGGGCGCCCAAACGTCAGGGTGGCGGCGAGCGTCGCAAGCCGCAGGGCAAGGGCAAACCGCGCGGCAAACCGCAGGGCAAACGCCCGCCACGCGACGGGGCGAAAACCTATCAGGCGCGCCCGCCCAAGAAGGAAAAGAAAATCGATCCCGACAACCCCTTTGCCGCCGCACTTATGGGGCTAAAGGACAAGGGCTGATCCGTGGCTGACGCGCCGGATAAGGGCCGCGTTGACAAATGGTTGTGGCACGCGCGGTTTTTCAAAACCCGCTCGCTTGCCACCAAACAGGTGACAGGGGGGCATGTGCGCCTGAACGGGTCGCGAATTTCCAAGGCCTCGGTTTTGGTAACAGCGGGGGATACGCTGACATTCCCTCAGGCCCGCCGCATTCGGGTGATCCAGATCGCGGCAATCGGCACCCGCCGTGGCCCCGCCCCCGAGGCACAGGCGCTGTATCTTGACCTGACCCCGCCCGAGGAAAAGCCCGAACCGACCGCCCAAATCGAGCGAAAGGGCCGCCCGAGCAAGAAAGATCGTCGCACAGCACGCATTTTACGCGGTTCCTACCTTGATTGATTGCACGCAAGCGAATAGTCAGGCGCAGATGGTTGAGATTTCAGAGGCTTCCCATGACCTATATCGTCAATGACAAATGTATCGCCTGCAAATACACCGACTGTGTCGAGGTTTGCCCCGTAGACTGTTTTTACGAGGGTGAAAACATGCTGGTCATCCATCCGGATGAATGTATCGATTGTGGCGTGTGCGAACCGGAATGCCCGGCCGATGCAATCCGCCCCGACACCGAACCGGACACGGATAAATGGGTCGAATTCAACCGCAAATATTCCGAGATCTGGCCAGTGATCATCGAGAAGAAAGATCCGCTGCCCGATGCCGAAGAACATGACGGCGAAGATGGCAAGCTGGAGAAATACTTTTCCGAGAAGCCGGGCGAAGGCAGCGAATAACGATTCGTTCATGCTTGCTTTGGGTCGGGGTTTTTGGCGTGGTTTTTACCTGAAATACCGACTGTTATTGCCTGTAAAATAACGTGGAATCGTGGGTTCGGCACTGCTGCGCTTTAAATAGGGCATAATTTCTGCTATATTCACGGGTGAAACACATATCGAAACCTGTAGCCACCCTCGGTGCTGAATGCCTGACGGGTGGTTTATTGTCGCCTGAATTTTGTTTGTTTTTGGCGACGTTGAACCGAGGAAGTGAACTGAATGAGCAAGTCGAAGAAACTGGATTTCCGCCCTAACGAGTTTGTTGTGTATCCGTCCCATGGTGTGGGCAAGGTTGTCTCGGTTGAGAAGCAAGAGGTTGCCGGGTTTGAACTGGAACTGTTTGTGATTGCCTTTGAAAAAGACAAGATGACCCTGCGGGTGCCGACCAACAAGGCGATCGAGGTCGGGATGCGGGCGCTGTCGTCGCCGGATGTGGTGGCCCATGCGCAAAAGACGCTGAAGGGCAAGGCCAAGGTCAAACGTGCGATGTGGTCGCGTCGGGCGCAGGAATACGAGCAGAAGATCAACTCGGGTGATCTGATTGCGATTGCCGAGGTGGTGCGCGATCTGCACCGCACAGACGAGCAGCGCGAGCAGAGTTATTCCGAACGTCAGCTGTATGAAGCCGCGCTGGAACGGTTGACCCGTGAGTTTGCCGCTGTGGCCGGTGATGGCGAGGATGCGGCCCGTCAGGGGATCATCGATATTCTGATGTCGCGGGTTGTTGCTGCGGCATAAGCATTTGTTTCAGGGATTGCGCCGCGCGATGCGCGTCGCCCCAAGGCGCTGCCCCCTGACGGGG
>WGBJ01000275.1 GCA_015494385.1 Marinosulfonomonas sp. | reverse complement strand
GGCGTGGCATTTTGTTTGCCGCTGGTGGCACTATCTCGCTTGACCGATTTGTTTTGGCTGAATTTGCTGCCGAAGGAGCCGCCGCCGCTGAAACCTTTTTTGGCCTCTGCGGTGTTGATGACGCCCAGGCTCAGGGTCAACGAGGCAACCGTAACCATCAGTGTGTTGAAAAAGAGTTTCATTCTCTACCTCTAAACGTTTTGAATGGGGGTAATGCATGAGCATTTTACACAGTATTTCGCTCCTGGGTTTAATTTGATGCCAATTTGGGCCGATTTTTGCAGAGAAGTCTGATGGGCCGCTACTGAGGTTCAGTTTCAATCAGGCTGTAGAGGGAGGCAGGTGGTGAAAATCAAGTGGGCGCTGTTAATCGTGCTTGTGTTGGGAGGCGGGCAGCTGTGGCGCTTAGCCGAGCCGTTGGCGTGCCGTGATCTTGATTACGATTACTCAGCCCTGAGTGCAACGGAGCTGGGGTTGATCGCCTCTTCCTGCCGCCGCGAGGCGATGGCCCGGCTCTACTATCAGCGGGCCTATTTTACCGAGTTACTTGAGGGGCGTGAGGTGGCTGGCCTGGCCGATGGTCACCGACTCTACATGGGGATGGTTGAGGCATTTTCCTCCCACTGGTTTCCGGCGCAGGAGGCGCGTCTGGATTTCCTGAATCAGCAGTATGAACAGGCCACCGAACGGGCAGAGATACAGCTGCGCCAACAGCGCCAATTCGCTGAGGCCCAGCCCCGGTTGCGCCCTTGACGGCGCGCCATCTGTACTCGGGCGTGTTCTCAAGTTACCCGCGTGAGTGTGATTGAGAACGCCCCCTAACAGGCTGTTGAAATTCGCCCGCTGAAGTGGAAGATATCGGTAAGGCAGGAAGAAGGACAAGCGACACGATGCGAGGCCCGGATATTCAGCAAGATTCCCTGTTCAGCACGGTCAGCCCGGAATCGCGGGTGCCGAAGGACCATCCGTTGCGACCGATCCGCACCATGGTCGATGCGGCATTGAGCGAACTCGACGCAGATTTCAACGCCATCTACTCCGACTGTGGTCGTGACTCTATCCCGCCGGAGAAGCTCCTGCGTGCCCAGCTGCTGATGGCGTTCTACACCATTCGCAGCGAACGCCAGTTGATGGAGCAGATCGACTACAACCTGCTCTTCCGCTGGTTTGTCGGCTTCTCGATGGACGACAGGGTCTGGAACCACTCGACTTTCACCAAGAATCGCGATCGCTTGTTGGAAGGGGATATTGCACGACGCTTCTTTGCCCAGGTCCTCGGCCAGGCTGAGCGCGCCGGGCTGCTGTCCAAGGAACACTTCAGCGTGGATGGCACGCTGATCGAGGCGTTGGCCTCGCTCAAGAGCTACCGACCGAAAGATGAGGACGGACCGCCTGGAGGTGGGGGCCGTAATCCCGATGTCGATTTCCATGGAGAGAAACGCAGCCGGGACACGCACGAATCCAAGACCGACAAGGATGCCCTGCTGTTCAGAAAGAGCAAGGGAACAGCCGCCAAGCTGGCCTATCTGGGGCATCTGCTGATGGAGAACCGCAATGGCTTGGTCATGGATGCCCAGGTCACGCAAGCAACGGGCACCGCTGAGCGGGAGGCCGCGGTCGATATGGTCGAAGCGCTCGGTGGCACGCGTCGCGTGACGCTGGGCGCGGACAAAAACTACGACACCAAGGGCTGTGTGGATGCACTGCGTTGCGCCAACGTGACACCGCATGTCGCACAGAACACGCGCAACCGTTCATCGGCCATCGATGGACGCACCACCCGTCATCCTGGCTACGCCATGAGTCAACGGTTCCGCAAGCGGATCGAGGAATGCTTCGGCTGGGCCAAGGTCATCGGCGGGATGCGCAAGAGCCGCTTTGTAGGACGGGAGAAGCTGGACTTTCAGTTCGTGCTGACCATGTCGGCCTACAATCTGGTTCGGATGCGCAGTCTGGGTGCGCAAGCATGGTGACGGGAAAGGTGTCGAGGGGTCAGTGTGCCTGGAAATCGCTTTTTCCAGAAAAATGGGCATCGTGGGACCACTCAGCTCGAAAAAATGGGCTTCGAATTCTTCCCTCCGGTAAAAACGGGGCGATATCGAAGCTATTTTCAACAGCCTGTTAATTGCATTTGGTAATTTCGGCCTTGGCGCATGCAACTAGAGACATAGTGAAAATTGACAAGATGAGAGCGATGCACTCGCAAAAACAGATTCTCTGGTAGTCGGGAAACCACCTCACTCAAAGTAATCCGTATCATGTAACGACAGCTGTTTTTGTCTTCATCTGATGCAGTAAAAATATGACAATAGTTTTCGCTCGACTCAACCCGAATAATCGACAATGGATCCAGGCAGTGCTCTTCCCCCTTATAAGAAAAAACAAATTCAGGCATCTCTTTTGTCTCGCCTCCAGGCAACCCTTCGCTACCTTTAGCGCCATGCAACCGCTTGTTGAAAGCCCGCACGACAGTCAGTTCCTGCGTAATGTTATATCGATGAATTAACTGAATAAGTATGTACCCGATCAGCAAAACTACGGGGACTATTTTCCAAGGCACAATACCTAAATCGCGCACTATGTGCCTATTCCAGATATCGAGAGTGACGGGGAAAAAATCATGCGTCGCCATCATGACAACAAATGACAGAAGAAAAATACTGAACAGAAGTAACCAAAAGAGACCTAT
>WGBJ01000274.1 GCA_015494385.1 Marinosulfonomonas sp. | reverse complement strand
TTCCAGAAGATGAAACCACCAACCAGGACCAATAAAATCAACGCTCCGGCCCCCCAAGTGTAATCCCAAGTGTAATAAGGCGGCGGGGGCGTTTCCGTTGGCCTGTCTGCGGGAGGGGGATTTATTTTTGATTTATCCGCCTGCTTTTCCGACGTTTCCGGCAATTCGTTCATCAGGGCCTTTAGGGCAAAGATATGGGCGTTCTTTGCGTCGTATTTGCGCAGCAATGGAAGGGCGGCCCATTTCATGGCCTTTCTGATCCTGTGCTGCTGTGTCGGCGTGTAGGCATTGCCAAAAACCACCCTGAACTGCGGGGTATCAGCGTCATAGACCAGCAGGATACTGTCAGGGATTGCAGGCAGGCCGAGATTGCGGAAAACATCCAGTGCATAAAAGGTAAATCCACGCGGATTGGTGGATATTTGTGTTTTATTTGCGGTTGAAATCCAGATCGGCGGGGTGGGGCGCTCTGACAAAAGTGCACGCAAGGCCGGAGCCGTATCCGGTGGCAACACGCCTGCGTTATCCTGTACCACAAGGCCGGTGGCAGACGGGGTATCTGCGTGTAATTTACCGGAATCGAGCAGAAGTCCTGTGAACAGGATTGAAAATGCGAGCAGGAATATTTGAACTATCGGTTTCATTGCATAAGCCTATAGCAATGCTGTCGGAAATTTTCTACGCTGATTGGCAGATTTAGCAGAAAAACCATGTAGTTTTTTTATTGCGCTTACCGGATTTGGCAATAGAGCGCCGCTTTTACCGCCTTTAAACAAGACATCGGGTTTTGCTCGGTTTTTCCCTTGCAGATGTGTCGTAAATAAAACATAAACCGTCGTTATCCCCCTTTGAAAAGTAAGGCGGGTAAACCAGCGAAGGGTGGAAAATTGGATATTGATGCAGTCAAAAGTTCGTACAAAGTATGGGCGCCGGTTTATGACAAAACATTTGGCGCCATTACAACCGTAGGACGTAAAAAGGCGATCCAGTATATTAACAACCGGCAAGGAAAAGTGCTGGAAGTGGGGGTGGGCACCGGCCTGTCGCTAAAGCATTACAAACCGCATTTGCAAGTCACGGGCATTGATGTTTCCAGCCACATGTTGGCCAAGGCGCGTAAAAAAGTTGAAAAACGCAGCATGACCCATGTTGAAGGTATTCACGAGATGGACGCCCGCGCGATGGAGCTGCCGGACAATCATTTTGATACGGTTGTGGCGATGTATCTGGTATCGGTAGTGCCCGACCCCGAACAGGTGATCGCCGAAATGGCGCGGGTCTGCAAACCGGGCGGTCAGGTGCTGATCGTCAATCACTTTGCCCGCGAAAAAGGGGCACTGGCGCGAGTGGAAAAAGTGATGGCCCCCTTTGCCAATAAAATCGGCTGGCACTCGGATTTCTCGATCCATCGTATTCTGGGCGAGGACGAGTTGGTGGTGCAAAGTCAAAGCAAGCTGCCGCCGCTGGGGATGTTCACATTCCTGCGGATGGAAAAGCAGGGCGACGAGCCGCGGGTTAACTGATTCCACTTCTGCCCCGGACATGATCCGGGGCAGCATATCCTTGGGATTCTTCCAAAACCGAAGGGGGAAGAAGGGCAAAAGTGAGGGCTATCCCGTCAGCCCTTTTGCAAACCTGACCAGCCGTTCCAGCGCCTGCCCGAACACCGCGTCCTCAACCGTCATCGCCACGCGGATATGACCCGCTGCCGACTGGCCGAAACTGTTGCCCGGCATTACCGCGATATGTTCTCTATCCAGCAGGGCATGGGCGAAATCCTCGCCGCTCATTCCCGTGGCGCGCACGTCCAGCATCAGATACATCGCCCCCATCGCGGGCAGGTGTTTGACCACGTTTTGTCCATCCAGCACCCGCATGGCGATTTCGCGCCGCCGTGCAAAGGGGGCGGCGATTTCGGCTTCCAGCGGGGTGCCCTGTTCCAAGGCAAACAGCGCGGCGTCCTGAATATAGCCCGGCACGCCATAAGTGGTGTGGGTGGCCAGATTGCACAGGTGTTCGATGGCCTCCTCGGGTGCCACGATCCAGCCGATCCGGCTGCCGGTCATCGCGTGACTTTTGGACATCGAGCCAACCACCAGCGTGCGCTGTGCCATATCGGGCAGGGCGCGGGGGCTGATGTGTTTGCCTTGCCAGATCTGCGTATCATACACCTCGTCCGAGATCAGCCACAGGTCATTTTCACGGCAGACATCGGCAATGCCCTCAAGCGTGGTGCGGGAATAGACCACGCCGGTGGGGTTGTTCGGGGTGTTGATCAGCAGGGATTTAGCCCCCTTGGCATGTTTGGCTATCGCTTCGGCCTGTGGCTCGAAATTGTCCCGCGCATGGGCGGCAACGGGGGTGGCGATGGCGCCGACCGCGCGCAGGGTGGCGGGGTAGGTGGCGTAGTAGGGATCGATGAACAGGGCGGTGTCGCCTTCGTCGCAAACCGCGTGATGGCTGGAAAACAGCGCCGATTGCCCGCCTGGCGTGATCAGCACATTGTCGATTGTGGTGGGCACGCCGGTGCGATCCTGCACACGGGTGGCCACGGCCTGTCGCAATTCATCCGTGCCCGGCACGGCGGCATATCCGGTGTGACCACCCAGCGCCGATTTGTGCATTGCGTTCAGGATGTCGTGGTGGGTGCGGATATCATGTTCACCGATGGTCAGTTCGGTGACGGGGATGCCCGCCTCGATCATCTCGCGGGATTTCAGATAGAGGCCCCAGCCGTCATGGCCGTTGTCCAGAAGGGTGGTGATGCGGTTTGATAATTGCATGGTGACTCGGCCTGTGTTCGTTTGCGCCACGCGACCACGACAGAGGGGTGTTTGTCAAACGGGGAATGTGTGCGGCGGGGTGAACCCCGCCCTACGCGCGTTTTGCAGCCCGATAGGACAGGGGCAGGGACGCGAGGTAGGCCAGATCGACCAGCGCCAGCACATGCCACGGGAATACCGTCAGCACGATCAGAAACAGCACCACACCGGCAAACAGGATGAACTGTCTTTCCTGCGGGATGGTCATCTTTTTTACCGAAAAGGTCGGGATCCGGCTGACCGCCAGACCGCCGGCAAAGATCAAATAAAGCGCGACCATAATAGGGTGGGTGGTGATCCCGTCCCAGCCCATCAGCAGCAGGAACGCGGGCAAAAAGCCCAGACAGGCCAGCGCGGGTGCGGGCACGCCGACAAAGAAACGGTGATCGACCGGCTCATCGTCATCTTCCAGCAGGGCGACGTTGAAACGGGCCAGCCGCATCATGCAGGCGATGGTATAGATGATCAGCGCCAGCCAGCCGAAATTGGCATAGGGCGTGCCGGCAAAGAACATCGCGTAAAGGATGATGGTGGGGGCCACGCCGAAGTTGAAGAAATCGGCCAGCGTGTCCAGTTCAGCGCCAAACTGGCTGGTGGATTCCAGCATCCGCGCCAGTTTGCCATCCACTGCATCCAGCAACATCGCCAGCAGCAGCAGATACAGCGCCGAAGTGAAATGTCCCGAAATCCCCGCGCGCACCGCCGTCAATCCGGCGATCAGGCCAAAGATCGTCACAAAGTTCGGAATGAACCTTCTGAACGGGACTTTTTTGGCCTCGGGGACATTCATATCCGTTTGCCCTCGTAGTTCGGGGTCGGATCCGCCAGGTCGGCCAGCACGGTTTCACCGGCCACCGCATTTTGTTCCAGCACGACTTTGGGCTGTACGCCAACGGGCAGGAACACATCCAGACGGCTGCCAAAACGGATCAGGCCAAAACGGTGGCCCGCCTCGATCTTGTCCCCGACCTTGACGAAACAGACGATGCGCCGCGCCACAAGGCCGGCGATCTGGATCACGCCGATAGAGATGCCGTCGTCATTGGTGATGGTCAGCGAATTGCGCTCGTTGTGCTCGCTGGCTTTGTCCAGCGACGCATTGACGAATTTGCCTTTGTGGTAGTTGATATTGGTGAATTCGCCAGCCATCGGCGCGCGGTTCACATGGCAGTTGAAGACGTTCATGAACACCGAAACGCGCACCCGTTCCTCCGGTCCCAGCCCCATATCCTCGGGCGGGACAACCGTGGTGATCAGGCTGACCACACCGTCGGCAGGCGACAGGATCAGCCCCTCTTTTTGCGGCACCGAGCGCACGGGGTTGCGAAAGAAATAATAGCACCAGACGGTCATCACCATGCCGACCCAGAACAGCGGTTCCCACAACAGGCCAAGGCCGACCGAAATCGCGGCAAAGATGGCAACAAATTTGACCCCTTCGGGGTGCATCGGGACGGCGACGATTTTCAGCGGGTTTGACATGGTTTTCCGTTATCTAGGCAAGGATCAGATGTTGCCACAGCACGTAAGCCAGAAACAGCCCGTTTGCAATCAACAAACACATGACGGCAAATGATCCGAGGTCTTTTGCATTGCGGGCAAATTCGCTCCAGTCCGGGGAAATATGGTCGACCACCTCTTCGATGGCGGTGTTCAGGGCTTCGATGGCGATCAGGACCAGCGCAAGGATCGTGGCGATCAGATATTCCGCAAGCGTGGCGCCGACCAGAAAGAAAAGGCCAATGACCAGCAGATAGAGCAATACCTCCTGGCGAAAGGCGGCTTCTTTCCAAAGGCATTTGATGCCGCCAAGGGAATAGCTGGCCGCGGCAAAGACATGTTTGATGCCTGTGGTGCGTTCGGGTTTTTGCGGCTGGGGCATCGGTTACTCCGTTTTGGTGCGGCAGGCGGAAAACACGTCCAGATCGGGATTGCGTTCTTCGGTGGAAATATCCATCAGCCCCAGAACCGAGTGGAACAGGTTGGCATGGGTTGCCGGTTCCTGTGCGCGGGCCTCGAGGCAAGTGGGGTCAACGTCGAAATCTTTTTCGTAGTCCTTGGACATCCAGATCACAAACGGCACTTTGTACTGGGTTTCCGGCGCCATGAAGTAGGGGGTGCCATGCAGATACAAACCACCTTCACCCAGCGATTCCCCGTGGTCGGATATATAGATCATCGTCGCCACGGCCTTGTCCTGATTTTCCAGCATCTTGATGGTTTCGGCCAGAACATGGTCGGTATAGGCCAGCGTGTTGTCATAGGTGTTGATGATTTCCTGCTGGGTGCAGGTTTTCAGCTCGGTCTTGTCACAGGTGGGGGTGAAACGTTCGTATTCCTTGGGGTAACGCAGGTAATAGGCGGGGCCGTGGCTGCCGATGTGGTGCATCACCAGAACGGTGTCTTCGGTAATATTGTCGATGGCCTTTTGCAGGTCGGGCAGAAAGATGCCGTCGTTACATTCGCCCACGGCGCAATATTCGGGGTCTTTGCTATAGGTCAGCACACGGCTGTCGACACGGTCGGCAACGCCTTTGTGGCCGGTGTTGTTGTCCCACCACTCTACATGCACGCCGGCACGGTTCAGGATATCCAGCAGGTTTTCATTGCCCAGACCCTTTTCATAGGAATAGCTGCCGCGATCAAACCGCGAGAACATGCAGGGCAGGGATGTGGCAGTGGCGGTGCCGCAGCTGCTGACGTCCTGAAAGGCAATCACATCGTCGCGTGCGCCCAGTTCAGGGGTGGTGTCGCGCTCGTAACCGTTCAGGCCGAAATTCTGCGCCCGCACGGTTTCGCCCAGCATGATCACGGTCAGAACGGGTTTGTCCTCGGCCTTGATCAACGGACCCTTTACGGCGTCTTCACCACGGGGTTGCAGCACAATATCGCGGGTGTTCAGCACCATATTGGCATAGCGGACGGTGCTGGTCAGCGGTGCGCCGGGCTGGAAGCTGCCCATCAGATCCTTGTTGTCATGGATCGCGCCCGAAAAGTTCTTGAAATTGGCCATCAGCAGTCCGGCAAATAGCGCAAAGGCGACAACGGCCAGAACACCCTGACGGATCAGCGATTTCAGAAAGGGCGGGCGCTTGACCCTGACCAACAGCACAAACAGCGACGGGATGATCGCATAGATCACCACATGGCTGATAAAGCCGAAGGTGATCAGATGTTTGCCCTCTTGCATTGTAGTGGTCATGACGTTCTGGATCATGTCGCGGTCAATCATCACCCCCAGCGTGTCCATATAATAGGACGACACCCCGCCAGTCATCAGCAGCAGGATCAGGAACGGTTTTTGCAGCCACTTGTTGGAAAACAGCGCGATGATAAACAGAACCAGCCCGAAAACAGCCAGCCCGAACAGGGCGACATGCAGCATGTTGCCCTCGAATACCCGCTGGGCCTTGCCCCAGAAGGTGTTGTTATACGCAGCCATGATAAAGGCCGCGACGATGATGCTCAGAAGAACGGGTGAAATACCGCGTTGATCAGCTTGATTTTCGAGTTTCATATTTGGGAGCCTGTTCGTTGTCTTGTTACTTGCGGTCTTACTTAAACAGTCTGAACAGTGATTTCCACCAAGGTTTGTTTATGTGGCGGGTTTATTGCCGAAACATGAAAAAACCCCTCTGGCGCGGAGAGTACACCAGAGGGGCCAGGTTACCCGTTACCGGGCGTGTCGGTTTTGAAGGGTATTAATCGTCACCATCTCCACCTTCGCCACCTTCGCCACCGCCACCTTCGCCACCGCCACCATGGCCGCCGTCACCATGACCACCGTCGCTGTCGCCGTGATCACTGCTGTCGCCATGATCGCTGTCGTCATCGTGATCATCGTGATCGCTGTCGTCATCAGAGCCACCGGAGCCGGAGCCTGTTCCGGTGCCTGTTCCTGTTCCGGTTCCCGTGTCGGTGGCTGCGCCCGTACCTGTTCCGGTGCCAGTTGTTGTTGTTGTGTCTGTCTGGACTTGTGTAGGAGTCGAGGTTGGGGCTGTCGGATCAGGGTCCGTAATTGCAGCTTGTGCAAATGCAGTATTCGCACCGAGTGTCGATGCCAAAATCGCAATTGCCGCCGTGCTTGTCAGAAGTTTTTTCATTTTTCATTCCCTTTTCATGATAGCCCGTAACGGGCATTGTTTTGGTTTCGTCCCCATTAAGCGTACCGTGAGTGAGTGGTTTTGCTGTTTGAGTGAGATACTATTGTTGCAATCAGCGGTTGTTGTGTATTGATCAGAAGTTTATTAGGCGAATATTGGATCACCAAACCGCCTATCAAACAAAAGTTTAGCCCTAACATTATGATATTACATCATAATATATTATTCCCGCATGAAAGAAAAAATTAACCAAGGGTAATTTTTAAGGCTGCCGATTGTTTCCAGAACGGGTTTAAACGATAGTTTATGGCCAAACCGGTGCAAAGAACGTGACAGATTGGTTCCATCCGGCTTCTTGTCAGGGCTGCAATAATCTGCTAGCAAACGGGTATGAAACAGAACACCGTAATTTGCTGTATTTGCATTATCTGCTGACATAGGTCACGCGGGCTGTTCTTTTCGTTTTCCATCACAAACCGAAGTTGATATGCCCGCAGGGGAATGCCGCCTGACGAGGATATCATGGTCGAAATCAAACTGCACAACACCAGGACCCGCAAGAAAGAGGTCTTTACCCCGATAGATGTTAATGACGTGCGCATGTACGTCTGCGGCCCCACAGTTTATGACCGTGCCCATCTGGGCAACGCGCGCCCTGTGGTGGTGTTTGACGTGCTGAACCGGTTGCTGCGCCATGTCTATGGTGAAGATCACGTCACTTATGTGCGCAATTTCACTGATGTGGACGACAAGATCATCGCGCGGGCCGAGGAAAGCGGGCGCGAGATCGGGCAGATAACAAGCGAAACGACGCAGTGGTTCTTGGAAGATATGGCAGCACTGGGCGCGCGCGAGCCGGACCACATGCCGCGGGCCACGCAGTATATTGGGCAGATGGTAACGATGATCGAGGAGTTGATCGCGGGCGGTCATGCGTATGAGGCCGAGGGCCATGTTCTGTTCGCGGTCGAAAGCTATGAAAACTACGGGGCGCTGTCAGGCCGCACGGTCAAGGACATGATCGCCGGCAGCCGTGTCGAGGTCGCCCCCTATAAACTCAACCCGATGGATTTTGTGCTGTGGAAACCGTCAAGCGGTGATCAGCCGGGGTGGGAGTCCCCTTGGGGCTATGGCCGTCCGGGCTGGCATATCGAATGTTCCGCGATGTCCTATGAATTGCTTGGGGATAGTTTCGACATTCACGGCGGCGGCAATGATCTGATGTTCCCGCACCATGAAAACGAAATCGCGCAAAGCTGCTGTGCCCATCCGAAGGGCGATTTTGCCCGTTACTGGATGCACAACGAGATGTTGCAGGTTGAAGGCAAGAAAATGTCCAAGTCACTGGGCAATTTCTTTACCGTGCGTGACCTGCTGGAGCAGGGCGTCCCGGGCGAGGTGATACGGTTTGTGTTCCTCAGCACGCATTACCGCAAGCCGATGGACTGGACGGCCGCGAAGGCAGAAAACGCAAAGAAGACTCTCGAAAAATGGCGCGCGCTTATTGAAAATGTTCGTGGTGAAGGGGATATAGATGTTGCTGTTGTGGAATGTCTATCTAATGACCTGAATACATCCCAAGTATTAACAGAGTTAACGCGCCTTGCTGATCAAGGAAATGGAGCGGCATTAAAAGGATCGGCAAGATTAGTCGGTTTGCTAACAGATGAGTTAGGCGATTGGTTTTCTTGGGAATACGCCTCGTTCAACGATAATAAAAATATAGTTGAAATTCTTAGGTTGCGTGCGGAACTTCGTCGGAACAAAGCCTACGAAGAAGCAGATAGTCTCCGCCATGCGCTAAATCTGCTCGGAGTTGCGGTATTTGACCGTGCTGATGGTTCTTACGGTTTTCCAACTAGAGGGCTGCTTGGACGCGCGAGATATAGCGAAGCACGCAAATTACATGAGGCTGGTAATCAGGAAGAGCTTTTCAAGTTTTTGGACGATTCTAGTCAGCTTGGAGTGGAGATCAATATCGATGGGACGGGGCTGCATGGATTTTCAAGCGGTTTGATTTCCGCCGATGCAAGAAAAAAAGCAGATATTGCTTTAGAATATGCGCTTGAAGATCTAAGGCGGAATTCATCCAAACTTATGGGAAAATACAAATGAACTTTAAAGTTCACTCAACACAGGGCAGCGCCCGACCCTGGGTGGGCGTTTGCTTGGGATTGGCTGAGCATTCCGGTGAAGGGTCCTCAACGGGTTGTCTAAAATCAAACGCTGCAGAAGCGCCCTCCCGGGGGGAGGGTCGGGCGCTGCCCGGGCAAGCCGGGCGGGGTGTGCTATGATGAAAGACCGCCTCTACATCTACGACACCACGTTGCGTGACGGGCAACAAACCCAAGGTGTTCAATTCAGCACCCCCGAGAAAATCCAGATCGCGGAAATGCTTGATACCCTTGGCGTTGATTACATTGAGGGCGGCTGGCCCGGTGCCAACCCCACCGACAGCGGCTTTTTCGACGCGGCCCCGAAAACAAACGCCACCATGGCCGCGTTCGGCATGACCAAACGCAGCGGTCGGTCGGCGGAAAACGACGATGTTTTGGCCGCCGTGATGAACGCCAATACCGCCGCCGTCTGTCTGGTCGGCAAATCGCACCCCTTCCATGTGGAAACCGCGCTTGGCATTACACTGGACGAAAACCTCGAAAACCTGATCGCCAGTTTCAAACACATCACCGCCAACAAACGCGAAGCACTGTTTGACGCCGAACACTTCTTTGACGGCTACAAGGCCAACCCCGATTACGTCTTGCAATGCGCGCTCGCCGCCTATGAATCCGGTTGCCGCTGGGTGGTTCTATGCGACACCAACGGCGGCACTTTGCCCGACGAAATCGCGGAAATCACCAAAGCAGTAATCGACGCGGGCGTGCCGGGCACGCATATCGGCATCCACACCCACAATGACACCGAAAACGCCGTGGCCGGATCACTGGCCGCGATCGACGCCGGTGCGCGGCAGGTGCAGGGCACGCTGAACGGGCTGGGCGAACGTTGCGGCAACGCCAATCTGACCACGCTGATCCCCACTCTGTTGCTGAAACCACAACTGGCCGAACGCTATGAAACCGGCATCACAAAGGACGCGTTGCAAGGGCTGGTGAAAATCAGTCGCCAGTTGGACGACATCCTGAACCGCGTGCCGAAAAATCAGGCCGCCTATGTCGGGGCCAGCGCCTTTGCCCACAAGGCGGGGCTGCACGCCAGTGCGATCCTGAAAGACCCGTCGACCTATGAACATATCGACCCCGAAATGGTGGGCAACGCGCGGATTATTCCGATGTCCAATCAGGCGGGGCAATCGAACCTGCGCAAACGTCTGGCCGATGCAGGGCTGGCGGTGGAAAAGGGGGATCCGGCGCTTGGCCGTATCCTCGAAGTGATCAAACAGCGCGAGGAAGAGGGCTATTCCTATGACACAGCCCAAGCCAGTTTCGAACTGGTGGCGCGGCGCGAACTGGGGTTGTTGCCGGAGTTTTTCGAGGTCAAGCGCTACAAGGTGACGGTCGAGCGCAGGAAAAACAAGTATAACAAAATGGTCAGCCTGTCCGAGGCCGTGGTGGTTGTGAAAATCGGTGACGACAAGAAACTGTCGGTCTCTGAAAGCATGGACGCCGAAGGGCATGATCGCGGGCCGGTCAACGCATTGGCCAAGGCGCTGGCCAAGGACATGGGGCCGTATCAGGCCTGTATCGACGACATGCGGCTGGTGGATTTCAAGGTGCGCATCACCGATGGCGGCACCGAAGCAAAAACCCGCGTGATCATCGACAGCGAGGATGGCGCGGGACATCGCTGGTCCACCGTCGGGGTGTCGCCCAACATTGTTGACGCCAGCTTCGAGGCCCTGCTGGACGCGATCAACTGGAAACTGATCCGCGACGGGGCAGGGGTGTGAGCTTTTACACTCTGTTTCGCAATCTGACCCGCGAAGGCCCGGGCGAGGCGGCAGATGTGGCTTGGGCCACCGCGCAGGCTGGTCCGGCGCAGGATGCGGTGATCTGTGATGTGGCCTGTGGTTCGGGGGCGGATATTGCGCCACTGCTGGCCGCCTGTCCGGATGGGCATGTGACGGCATTTGACAAGCAGCCGCATTTCATTGACGAGGCAAAGGCGCGTATCGGGGATGATCCGCGCGTTACCTTGCGGGTGGGTG
>WGBJ01000273.1 GCA_015494385.1 Marinosulfonomonas sp. | reverse complement strand
GGTTACATACGAATTGAAGAGGAAGAAAAACCAAAACGCCTCCCAAAACCAGAATCAAAATAACTCAAATGTTCCTGACCGGCATCCCCATCGCAGCCCTGATCGCCATCCTGACCGGCCTGATCTGCCGCGCCATCGGCATGGATGCCCGCGCCGCCAAACCGGTGATCCTGCTGTCAGCCCTTGGCGGATTCCTGCTGGGCGCGACCGTCCCCTATGTGCTGCCCCATCTGCTGACGCCGTAACGGCCCGTTCTGCGTAAACGGCTGCCCTGACAATTCGCGCAACAGCTTTTTCAGGATCGCCTGTTGGTAGTCCTGAAAATCCGCTGCCTTCACAACAAAACTGCCCGTGCCGGTGATCAGGTTCGCCTCATACCACAGATGCAGCCCCGCGATATCGGTTTCAATCGCCAACCCGTTGACTGTGATCCCCTTGGCCGCCGCCAAGGCCCGTGCCTGTGGCAATTCCACCGCCCCTTTGACCCAGGGTTTGGATTCCGGCCCGTCCCCTGAAACATCAATCACCAAACGACTGGCGGGCACCGTGTTTTCCTCTAACATATTGATTGCATAGATCAATCCATCGCCAATATTGGTCCCGCCGCCACCAATCGCGGGCACGCCGGGGGCGGATATTTTGAATTTCTCGATCTCGGTCGCGAAGGTCTCGAACGATCCGTCCGGCCCCAGTTCGAACCACACAGTCGGGTATTTCGGATAGGCCGCGTCCGACCAGATCAGCACCGCCGCCAGCACCCTGCCCTTTGGCCCCGCCCGCACCGCGCGTTGCACAGCGGGGGCGCGCAAGGCGTTTGTGATGCCGTCGATTTGCAGACGGAATTCGGTCGGATCGACCGACCCCGAAGCATCCACGGAAATCACAATTTTCACATCGACTTCAACGGGTTGGGCAGCGGCAATTTGGGCAAAGAGCAGGCAGATCAGGGCGAGGGTTGCCCTCACACCAGCACCCCGTTCTCCATCCGCACCACGCGATCCATCCGCGCTGCCAGCTCCATGTTGTGGGTGGCGATCAGGGCCGACAGGCCGGTGTCCCGCGCCAGCGCCATCAGGGCGGCAAACACCTGATCCGAGGTCGCGGGGTCAAGGTTCCCCGTGGGTTCATCCGCCAGCAGAACCAGCGGCTCGTTGGCCAGCGCACGGCAAAACGCCACCCGCTGTTGCTCGCCGCCCGACATTGCCGCCGGACGGTGATCCGCCCGTTCGGCCACACCGACATTTCCCAGCAAGTCCAGCGCCCTGCCCTCGGCCACGGATTGCGAAACGCCGTTGGCCAGTTGCGGCAGAACGATGTTTTCCAGCGCCGAGAATTCCGGCAGCAGGTGGTGGAACTGATAGATAAAGCCAACCTCGTCACGGCGCACGGCGGTGCGTTTGCGATCCGATTTGCCGCTCATGTCCTGCCCGTTGATCAGCACCTGCCCCTGATCCGGCGTGTCCAGCAGACCGGCGATGTGCAGCAGGGTGGATTTACCCGCGCCCGAGGGGGCGACAAGCGCCACCACTTCGCCCTGATCCACCGTCAGATCAGCGCCCCGCAGCACGTTGATTTCATTGGGTTTGCCGTGATTATAGGTTTTCACGATCCCGTGCAGTTCCAGCATTGGCTTACTCATAACGCAGGGCCTCCACCGGGTTCATTCGCGCCGCGCGCCGCGCCGGAAAGATGGTCACGATAAACGACAGGCCCAGCGATAGCGCAATGGCCGACATCACGTCCTTGAACTGCAACAGGGCTGGCAATTTATAGATGCCGCGCACCGAGGCATCCCAGACCTGCCCGCCTGACGCCCCGCTGACAAAGGCCAGTATCGGGTCGAAATACAGCGCGAACAGGCAACCGAGGATCACCCCGAACAGCGTGCCAAGTATTCCGGTCAGCGCGCCACAGATGAAAAATATTCGCAGAACCGAGCCTTCTGTCAGGCCCATGGTGCGCAAAATCCCGATGTCGCGGCCCTTGTTTTTCACCAGCATCACAAGGCCGGAAATGATGTTCATCGCGGCGATCAGCACCAGCACCGACATCAG
>WGBJ01000272.1 GCA_015494385.1 Marinosulfonomonas sp. | reverse complement strand
CCCGCAAGCCAAAGGTCAATCCGCTGGACAACCCGCCGGAAGCGCCTGAAGCTGCTGAATGAATTCAAAACCCCGCCCAAACCGGCGGGGTTTTATTTTGCCACTTCGCGGGCCAGGGCGCAGAACCCTTCGATTGGCACCTGTTCGGCCCGTTCGGTCGGCTTGATCCCTGCCGCAACCAGATGTGCCTCGATGTCCTTTGAGATGCCTTTTAACGAGGATCGCAACATCTTGCGCCGCTGGTTGAACGCCGCCGCCACCACCCGTGACAACGCCGCCGCGTCTGCCTCGAACCGCGGCTGCTCCAGCCGTTGCAAATGCACCACCGCCGAATGGACCTTTGGCGGCGGGGTGAATGCCTCGGGCGGCAGTTGCATCACGATCCGCGCATCACAACGCCATTGCGACAGGATCGCCAGACGCCCATAGGCCTTGCCGCCCGGTTGCGCCACAATCCGCTGCGCCACTTCTTTTTGAAACATCAATGTCAGGCTGTCCCAATAGGGCGGCCATTCTTTCGGCGTCAGCCAGCGCACCAGCAATTCCGTGCCAACATTATAGGGCAGGTTCGCCACCACCCGCACCGGCGGCGTCAAATGCGCCAAGACATCCAGGTCCAGCGCATCCGCATTGATCACCTGCAACCGGTCGGGATAGGCCGCAGCGACCTCCTCAAGCGCCGGTAAACAGCGCGCGTCCTTCTCCACCGCCAACACCCGACGCGCCCCTTCGGCCAGCAATCCACGGGTCAAGCCACCGGGGCCGGGGCCGATCTCCAGCACATCACAGCCCGACAAATCCCCCGCCTGTCTGGCAATCTTGGCGGTCAGGTTCAGGTCCAGCAGGAAATTCTGCCCCAGCGATTTCTTCGGCTGCAAATCATGGGCGGCAATCACGTCCCGCAGGGGGGGCAGGCAATCAATCATCACACAGCCCGTCCCATCTTTGTTCCATAAATATCCCCGCGCGGAGCGCATAGAATCTGTTATCCATCGGCCCGCATCCGCGCCATCCGATCAGCCATTTTCAGCGCCTCGATCACACTATCGGGCTTGGCAATCCCTTGCCCTGCAATATCAAACGCCGTGCCATGATCGGGCGACGTGCGGATAAACGGCAGACCCAGCGTGACATTCACCCCGCGGTCAAAATCCAGCGTCTTGATCGGGATTAGTGCCTGATCGTGATACATGCAAATCGCCACATCATAGCCTTCGCGCGCACGGGCGTGGAACATGGTGTCGGCGGGCAGGGGGCCGGTGATCTTTAGCCCCTCTCTGCGCAGGTCATCCAGCAGTGGCGCGATCATTTCAATTTCATCCATCCCCATCGCCCCGCCTTCGCCCGCGTGCGGGTTCAGACCGGCCACGGCAATGCGCGGCGCCTTCAGCCCGAAATCCTGTCGCAGCGCGGCATCTGTGATGCGGATATTGTCGGCCAGCAATTTGGGGGTCAGCGCCGTTAGCACATCTTCAATGGCGATATGGATCGTCACCGGCACCACGCGCAACTGATCACAGGCCAGCATCATCACCACGCGGTCTACACCCGCCAGATGGGCCAGAAATTCGGTATGACCCGGAAAGGCAAATCCGGCCCCGTCCTGTAACGCCTTTTTGTGGATCGGCCCCGTGCACAGCGCCGAGGCAGCCCCCGATTGCACCAGATCCACCCCGCGCGTGATCACGTCGATCACCCCTTGGGCGTTCTCGGGGGCGGGCTGGCCTGCCACAGCAGGGGCAGCAAATTCATGCACCAGCAGGGGCAATCCATGCCGGGCCGCGTCAGCGGTCTCGGCCGGGTCGGCAATTTCAATTGCCGAAACCCCGTCCGGCAAATGCCGCGCATCGCCAATCAGGAAAAAGGGTAAATCCGCACCCAGCCGTTGCCACGCAGCCACGGCCAGTTCCGGTCCGACCCCCGCAGGTTCACCGCAGGTCAGCGCAATCGGGGTGCGGCTCATGGGTAAACGATGGTTGCTTCGGCTTTCAGCTCGGACAAATACCCGTCCGCATAGGACTGCAGTCGCTGATTCACCAGTTGCGCGCGGATGGTTTCGCGTGACACATCTTCGCCCAGTTCCGGTGTGCGCCCGCACATCATCAGGAAAACCAGCGTCTGGCCGTTGTTGCGGGTCAGGCGGGTTGAAACCTCGCCCGGGTCCAGCTTGGCCAGTTCCAGCGCGATATCTTGCGGCACCTGCGAGACGGGCAGGGTATCAACCTGCAACAATTCTTCGGGCTTTCCCTTGTTGATGCCGTATAGATCATCACAAGTATCGACCTTGGCCTTGATGCGCGCGGCTTCTTTCATGGCGGCGTCGGAATGTCCGCCAGGGATGAAATACTGCGCGTATTCCAGCGATAAATCCTTGGGGGCAGCCGCATCTGTTTCCTCGATGGCGCGCAACTGGAACAGCACAATCCCGTTGGTGATTGAAATCGGCGCAGTCACCTGACCGGGCGACAGGGCAAGGATCTGGCCGCGAATAGCCTCGGGCAGATTGGACAGGGGCATCCATTGCAACCGGCCACCCTGCCGTGCGGAAGGGGAGGCCGAATAGCGCCGCGCATTGGCCGAAAACACCGAAAGCGACGTGGTTTGTGCAATCTTTTCTGCCCGTTTCTGGCTGGCTGCTGTGGCCTGCGGGGTGTTGGCGGGCAAGATGATCTCGCTCAGCAGCACCCGCAAGCCCCCTTTGCCCGAGGTCTGGGCGATGGCGCGGTCGATCTCGTCCTCGGTAACCTGAACGCGGGGGCCGAATTTGGCCCGCACAAGGTTGCGCCAGGCCAGACCGGCCTTGACGAAATCACGAAATGTTTCCGCCGCAACACCGCCACCGGCCAGCGCTTTGACAAACTGTTCGGCGGTTAGATTGGCGCGCGCGGCAAATTCTTCCATGCCGCCCTGTACGTCTTCTTCTGTCGGGGTGATTCCAGCGGCAGCAGCAGCGGCCGTTTGCAGCCGCTCGTCGATCAGCCCTGTCAGAGCCAGTTCCTGCGCGTCACCCGGCGCGCGCAACAGGGTCATGAACCGAGCCCGCTGCTCCACCTCGTAATTGGTAACGACCTGTTCGTTGACTTTTACAGCCGGTGAATACAGGTTTTGCGCCGAAGCGGGCGCTGCTAATCCGGTCAGGACAAGGCCTGTGAATGTCAGGCAGAGGGTCAATATGCGCATCATCATTATTTCCGTCGTGCTTCCTATTTATACGTCTGGCAACGCCGGGCCGATGTCCGGCCGCTGTTTCCGGAACCAAAACCGGTTAGCGAAACCGTCAACCCGAAGTCGGTCGTCGGGGTCAGACTACCTGATGATGTGAACCGACGCGAGAGAGAAAGATCAATCTTCACACATTCGCTACGGTATTCCAGACCAACACCCGCATAGGCGGCCTCGCCTGCGTTGAAATCATAGCGCCAGTCCATCTTTCCGGTCCAGTTGGGGGCCAGTTTATAGGCCGCATCAAAGGTCCATTCCGAGGTGTCGTCGGGCCGGTCCTCATAGGGTTCGGCTTCCATCCAGATGAAACTGGTGCCAAGGCCCAGCTTTGCGGTTTGCCACGTCAGGCGGGTTTCGTTTTTGGCAAAGTTGAATTTATTGTCGAAAATCGAGCGGTTTGTCAGCGTCAGGTTATTGCGCAGCTGCAACTGAACAGCCGCAAGCCAGTCCGAATTCTGCCCCGACAGACCGGTGCTGGCCTGGAACTGGCCCAGATCCTTTTCCCTGAATATCCGCCCGACTGTCAGGCCCAGTGACCAGCCGGTCGGATCATAACGGGTCCATGTAACCCCGACATTGGCGCGCAACCCGCGCTCGTAAAGGTCAGCGCCAGGGAAACGGGACAGGGAAAACAGGTTGGCCTGATCGAATTCCACCAGACGGCTGTCTTCGTCTGGAATGTTGACGGAATTGGTATCGGTCCAGACCAGTTGCACCACGGGTTCAATCACATGCGAGACCCCCAGACGTGTGGTTTTGACAAGCGGCCAGCGCAGTTCGACCATTGCGGCAGGGGTCATATGGGTGCCGTTGAATTCACCGGGCAGCCCTTGTTCGATGCTGTAGTGATCCGCATTTACCTCGCCCAGAACACCGGCAACCATGCCGTTGCGCAGGGTCCAGTTTCGTTTCCAGTCCAGCCTGAAACTGGCCCGCGTCAGATCGCGCCCGCTGTCACCGGCAAGCGACGAGGTGCGGTAGTGGCTATGGGCATCAAACCGCAAGCCCAGCTCGCCACCAATGCTGGCGGGATGATAGCGGCGGTGATAGACCAGATTGCCAACCACGGTCGGCAAGGTGTCGTTGTTTTCGGTGCTGCGCAGGGAATGGTAGTGCAGCGCCTCGGCGACAATCAGTTCGTCACGGCGGGCGCGGCTAAGTTCAATGCCGCTTTCCAGCCGGTCCTTGTTGGAATAGCCATAATCCAGCAGGTAATCACGGTCCGAGCTGGTTTCGAGATTGAATTTCAGCACGAAATCGCGGGGCAGGTCAAAGCGTCCCTTGCCAAAGAAATATCCGCGGTCCTGACCGGGGCGGATATCATCATGGGTAAAGGCGCTTTCAAAGGAAATATCCCCGGTACGAAAGGCACGGCGGAACCGCAGTTCCATCGTCGAGGTTGACGCGCTCAGGTAAGGGGTCAGGGTGATATCCGCGTGATCCCCCAGTTTGATGAAATAGGGAACCTTGATACCCCAGCCCAGTTTGGATGTGCTTTTAAAGGTCGGCACCAGAAAACCCGTGGCCCGTTTCAGGGTCGGGTCGGGCAGGCGCAGGCGGGGCAGGTAGAAAACCGGCACGCCGGCCACTTGCAACACGGCATCATCGAAATACAGCTGGCGTTCCTGCTGGTCATGGATGATCCGCCGCGCCCTGATCTGCCACAATGGCACAGGGTTGTTGGCACAAACCTGACAACTGGACGCCACGGTTTTGTAAAGCTGGGTATAGCGCCCGTCGACACGGTTGATTTCTGCGGCGGCCAGTTGCACTTGCTGGCCCAGAACCATCCGCGCGCTGCGCAGGATACCGTTGCGCATATCCCCGTCCATCTGCGCGCTGTCGGCCAGCACCAGAATATCCGGCCCGTCAATCAGGGTGATCGGCCCTTCAATCTGCAGGCTGCCATCCGTGCCGGAATAGATGATGCGGCTGGCCTTGATACGGGTTTCCCCATAGAGGATCTCCACATGCCCTTCGGCGGTTAGTGTATCCTTGCCATCCACCCAGACCTTGTCGGCCACCAAGGTGGCCGCGCCTGTTGGCGGGGTTTGGGCTCTAACCGGTGCGGAGCCGAAGGCAAGGGTTGCCAATAGCAACAGGATAAATGCGCGTAGTGTCATCCATCCTCCATATGCAGGATCAGCGCCAAGGCCAAGAGGGTTGCCGCAATTGGCGGACTCCAGGCGGCCAGATAGACGGGCAACTGGCCATTTTCACCCAGCACCTGCGCGAAATTGCGGATAAAGAACAGGCTGAACCCCATCAGCAAGGCCCCCAATATCATAGGGCCGGTGCCGCCAAACCGGGTGTGGCGCATGGTAAATCCGGCCCCCACCAGAACCATTGCCACCAGCAGCAATGGCAGGGCCAGTTCCGTCTGGAACCAGACACGATGCTGGCGGGCCGAAAAACCGGCGCGTTCCAATCGGCTGATAAAGGTCGGTAAATCCCAGATAGCGATAGAGCTGGGGGTGCCGAAACTGTCGCGGATTTCTTCGCGTGTCAGATCACTGGGCAGTTTCAGCACATCGAAATGCCGCGCGTCGCGTTCGGGGTTGGCACTGCTTAGCAAAGGCCACTTTTTGGCATTCACAACCAGCCAGGCGCCCGGGATCAGTTCTGCCGATTCTGCCCCGATCCGGCTAAGGGGGGTGCCATTGGCGGTAAAGTTCAAAAAGGTGACATCAACCAGTTTTGTGCCGTCCAGATTGGACCCGCTGGCCCGAATAACGGTTTGCCCTTCGGGGCTACCCTGCCGCAACCACAGCCCTTCTTGCGAAATCGACAAAACGCTTTCCTTGCCGCTGGTATAGCGGTTGATGGTGGCTTCGTATTGCTTGGAGGTGGCGGCGACGATCGGATTCAGAACAGTAACAGCCAGCACGCCAAGGCCAAAAGCCACCACCACCGGTGCGGCCAGCGCCTTCATGCCCGACCAGCCCGCCGCGCGGGTTACAACCAGCTCGGAACTGCGCGCCAGCCCCAGAAACAAAGCCAGCGTGGCCAGCATTATGATCAACGGAAAAATCGGATACATTTGCGATGGCAGGTGCAGCAGGGACAATTGCACCACCTTTGCAAATCCGGCGGTTTCGCTGTTGATCTTGCTGAATTGTTCGACCACGTCGATCATTATAACAATGCCGGCGAAAATACCGAATACAATGACAAAGGTTTTCAGAAACCTGCGGGCGAAATATAAAAACAGGGTCATGGCATGGCCACCCTGCGCTGGAACAGGCGTTTGATCCGGCCGGGTCGTTCTGACATCCACAGCAACAATGCGGTCACCAGAAATCCGACCAACACCGGCACATACAAAAGCCACCACAGGGTTTCGTCGCGGCGGACAAATTCGGTCAGCACACTGTCCAGAGCCCGGATCAGCACAATTATCAGGATGGCGGCGATGATTTGGCGCACCACCCCGAAGCGGCTGAAACTGCCGACCAGCAACGTCGAAAACCCGATCAGCGCCATGACAATCGCAAGCAGCGGCTGTGCGATCCGTTTGTGCCCGCTATAAACCAGCATCGGGGCACTATAACCGGTTTTAGCCAGAAGTTCGGGCGTTGGAAAAATCAGATCCCGTGTGGAAATTTCCGAAATTCTGGACCGGTTTGGGGCATTACCATCAACCAACCCGCCAATATCGTATGAAAAATCCGAAAAGCTGGTGGTGAATAACCGGTTGCTTTTGGGGTCCAGCGTCTGGGCCATGCCATCGAACATCACCAGTTTCGGGCCTGTTTCCTCGCGCACAAGAAAGGCATTCTTGGCGGTGTAGATGACCTGATTGTTTTCATCGCGGTTGTCGGACATAAAGACGTCCTTCAATTCCCCTTCGGGGGTGATTTCGCGAATGTAGAAGGTAATGCCATCGGTTGGATGCAGAAATTCGCCTTCTGTCAGAAAACGCGCGGTGATGTTGTTTTTGATCTCGACGCTTCGCTCTTTCAGCCGGGTTTCGGAAATCGGCACAAGGATATTGGCCAGAATTCCGGTCAACAGCGCAACGATCAAGCCAAAGACCAGCACCGCACGGGCCAGACGAAAACTGCTGAACCCCATCGCCTGCACCACCACCAGTTCGCTTTCCGAACTCAGGCGGTTGGTGGCGTAAACCGAGGCCGCGAATCCCGCAACCGGCAGCACAACGCGGATCACATTGGGCAGGCTCAGGGCCGTGAATTCCAGAAAAACAGCCGCCGATTGCCCGTCCGCGATCAGTCTATCGAACAGCAAAACAGCCTGGTTGACCCAATAGACCATGACCAGAACAAGGGCAAAAAAGCCGAAGAACACCATCAGTTGCGACAGTAAATATCTGTCGAATCTGGCCACGCGTTAAATCCCCCCCGGGAACATTTCAAATCCCGCGCAGATTAGCCGATAAAACCGGCGGGTGAAACTGCTATCTGGCAATATCTGTGCGCAAAGGCTAGGTATGGCAAAACCCCGCCATTCGCGCATAAGCAGGAGAAACAGCATGACCCATCCCCGCCACATAGATTTCAAGGAAATTGATCTGGATCGTATCGGCACCGCTGAGGGCCGCGTGGTGGTGTTTGTCACCCCCGAGGGGCAACTGGACCAATGCGCCCGCCGTGTGAACCGGCTGTGTAAAGGCGCGCTGAAACGGTTTGTCGAATCGGATGGGTTTGAAAAACTGAAAACCGCCGAGGCCCGCGATCTGGCCTATCCGGCGGGCATGGCCTGTGATGCGGTGCAGGTGGTGAAACTGAAACGCCGCCCGACGCCAGCCGATGCCCGCAAGGCGGGGGCGGCGATTGCCAAGGCAGCAGGCACATCTGCGGTGCTGGTTCTGGGCGGCAATCTGGGGCAGGCGGCCGAGGTTTCGCTGGGCCTTGCCCTGCGCGGATATGATTTCAACATCCACAAAAGCAAGGAAAGCGAGCCGCGCGGTGCCGCCACCTTTATGGTCTCCAAACCCGAGGAGGTTGCTGCCGTGGCGGGGCCAATGGCCGCCGTGGCCGAAGGCGTGTTTTTCACCCGTGATCTGGTGAACGAGCCGGCCAATATCCTGACCACAGACGATTTCGCCGCCCGTTTGGCCGCGATGCAGGAACTGGGGCT
>WGBJ01000271.1 GCA_015494385.1 Marinosulfonomonas sp. | reverse complement strand
GGTTTGCACCTGCATGTCGTCGAAATCTTTTGGCGGCAGATAGCTGGAGTGCGGATCAAGCGATGCCATCATTCCTTTGATTGCGGCCTCGATCAGATCGCCTTCGTCCACTTTGGTGACATATTGCGCGCGGATGCGCTCGAACACATCGCCAAACAGGTCCAGCTGTTCATACACAGTCGCTTTTCTTGCGGTTTCCTGAGCGATCAGCGGCCCGGCAATTTGCGTTGTGGCGATGACGCCGGCCAAAGTACCGCCCAGAGCGGCCATGACGAATTTCTTCATAGTTTCCTAATCCTTGCTTAGTCCGGTTTCGGGGCGAACCATGGTTCGGGGTCCACCGTCTCTTTCCCGTGTCTTAGTTCTATATAGAGCGTTTCTGTTCGGGTTGAACCAGCGCTATCACCGGAAAGTGACAAAAAATCGCTATTATTCGGTGCATTTCCGCCCATCAGCCCCACCGGCGCGCCTGCTTGCAGGACTTCGCCGATTTCGCCGTAGACCTGTTCTAGACCAGCCAGCACCAGAAGGTAACCGTTTGATGGTTCCAGGATCATCACGTTTCCGTAGTCCAGCAGCGGCCCGCGATAACGGATCGTGGCGGCCCAAGGTGTCGTGACGATGGACAGCGGGCGGGTGGCGATCAGCAGGCCGGGGCGGCGGATACCGGCGGCGTCGGCTTCGTTATAATGGCGCAGGATGGTGCCATTGACGGGCAGCGGCAGGGTGCCTTTGGCGTCGGCAAACACGGGCAGATCAATTTCCCGCTCGCCATCATCGGCAAGGTGGGACAGCCCGCTGGCGAACCCTTGCAGCGTTTCGCTGCTGTCCAGCAGGATTGCGGTTTTCACGGGGTCTTCGGTGAATTTGCGCGGCAGATCGGTGCGCTCGGAAATGGCCTGTGACAGGCGGGTGCGGGCGGTCTGCACCTCTTTCAACCCGTTTGCCAACACCTCGGCCGAGCTTTGCTGAAGGCTGTGCAGCAGCGTCACTTCTTCCAGCTGGCCGCGCAATTCTTCGGCCTGTGCCTGCAGGGCGGGGGTGACTTCGGACAGGATCATGCCGGAACGCGCGGTGCCGATCGGGCCGGCGGGGTGCAACATCAACAGCGGGGGGGATGTGGACTCCATGCTCATCAGAACGCCCAGCAACCCGGCGATGTCGTCGCGCTTGGCATCGAATTCCAGTTGCAGCGATTGTTGGCGAATGGCGGCGTGACGCATACCTTTGCGCATCGCAACCAGACCGGATTCATAGGCCTGAACGGTCTGGGTCAGCGCCGCTATCCGGTCGCTGGCCTTTTCCGCCTGCCGCAGCGCCAATGACGCTGCGTTCAACTGTGATGCGGCCCGTTTGGCCAGAAACGCGGCATCCGGTTCGGCCCATGTTGCGGGGGCCGACAAAAGCAACGCTATGGTCAGGAACAGGCGCCGCATCAGGCCGGTTTGTCGATCAGGCTGTGACCGGTCATTTCCGGTGGCTTGGGCAGGTTCATCAGGTCCAGCAATGTCGGCGCAAGGTCCGATAGACGGCCTTGATGCAACGTCGCACCTTTGGGTCCGCCCACCATGATCACCGGCACGGGGTTGGTGGTGTGGGCTGTGTGCGGTCCGCCGGTTTCGGGATCGATCATGGTTTCGCAATTGCCGTGGTCAGCGGTGACGATGATCGCGCCGCCAACTTTTTCCAATGCGGCCAATGCGCGGCCCAACCCCCGGTCCACCGCTTCGCAGGCCTTGATTGCGGCGGGAATGCTGCCGGTGTGGCCCACCATATCGGGGTTGGCGTAATTGACGACGATCAGATCATAGCGATCGTTGATTGCCTGCACCAGATGATCGGTCACCTCGGCGGCCGACATTTCCGGT
Organism: Marinosulfonomonas sp.; assembly: GCA_015494385.1. GTDB lineage: Bacteria > Pseudomonadota > Alphaproteobacteria > Rhodobacterales > Rhodobacteraceae > Profundibacter. The sequence goes on along the minus strand of WGBJ01000271.1, from coordinate 4,428 downwards.
TGCAGGTCATAGGTGGCGACCTTGGGACTTTGGGCCATATAGCGGTCCTCGCCCTTTTCCGGCTCTTCTTTGCCGCCATTCAGGAAAAAGGTGACATGCGGGTATTTTTCGGTTTCCGCCAGCCGGAACTGGCGCAACCCCTGTTTGGCCACCCATGCCCCCAGCGTGTTCACCAGATCACGTTTGGGGAAAACGGTGGTCATATAGGCGTTATGCTTGTCGGAATATTCGACCATTCCCAGCATCGCCACCAATTTGGGGCGTGGTGCGGGGTCAAAGGCATCGAAATCCGGCTGACCGATGGCCGCCAGTATTTCACGGGCGCGGTCGGCGCGGAAACTGAGGAAGAATAGCCCGTCGCCATCCTGCATCCCTTTGTAGCCGGCAATCACCGTGGGTTTGATGAATTCGTCGACCTCGTCGCGGGCATAGGATTGGGCAACGGCATCCGCCGCGGTATCGGCCTTCAGCCCCTTGCCGTGCACCATCGCCTCATAGGCCAGTTGCACCCGTTCCCAGCGATTGTCGCGATCCATCGCGTAATAGCGGCCGATCACGGTGGCGACCTGCGCCCCTTCGGGCAGGCGGTTCAGCAGATCATTGATGAAATCCGCAGCCGATTGCGGCGGCACATCGCGCCCGTCGGTCAGGGCATGCACCAGCACGGGAACGCCCGCTGCTGTAATTAACTGCGCGGCGGCGATGATGTGGTTGATATGGCCATGCACCCCGCCATCCGACACCAGAGTGGACAGATGCGCGGTGCCGCCCGATGCCTTCAGCGTGTCAATGAAATCCAGCAGGGCGGGGTTTTTGAAAAAGCTGCCATCCTCGATCGCCAGATCGATCATTCCCAGATCCATCGGCACCACACGGCCAGCGCCGATATTGGTATGCCCCACCTCGGAGTTCCCCATCTGCCCGCTGGGCAGGCCCACATCGGGGCCGTGCGTGATCAGTTGCGATGACGGACAGTCACGCATAATACGGTCAAAATTCGGCGTATCGGCAAGGGCGGGGGCGTTGGCATTGTCTGCCTCGCGGATGCCCCAGCCATCAAGGATACAAAGAACGACGGGTTTGGGTGTGGTCATGGGTGTGGTCCCTTTTGGAAGGTCAGGGGTGTTTTACGACCGTAAAGAGGAGAGGGCAACTGGCTTGGGGGAATGAGCAGACAGCAATGACACGCAAGATGTCCACTTGTACCCGTCATTTTGCAAAAATGACAGCGCCCGACCTCCCCATGGAGGGCGCTATGCAGCGGGGCAATCAGATTATGCGTCGCAGTTCCCGTACAACTGCCCCGCATGCTTAACTCACGGTAAAATGCGCCCTCCAGGTCGGGCGCTGCCATTTTTGCGAACGGGAGAGGTATTATAGCAGTTTCTATAAGGTATAGCGCTTCGGGTCACCCCCGATGATACGGCGCCCCTGCCAGTATTGATGATGCACGATACAACTGTTCGCTTAGCATCACCCGCGCCAGCATGTGGGGCCAGACCATTGCGCCAAAGGACAGTTTGAAATCCGCACGGTTTCGCAAGTCTTTGGCAATCCCGTCCGCACCACCAATCACAAAGGCCAGATCGGATACACCCTGATCGCGCCAGCCACCCAGCTTGCCGGCAAACTCCGGCGAGGGCATAACGCGGCCCCGCTCGTCCATTGCGCAGATCATCGCCCCTTTGGGAATGGCGCGTTCCAGCAGAACTGCCTCGGCGTCCTGACCGCCACCTTTTTTGTCCTCGACCTCGTGCATGGTTACAGGGCCAAGGCCCAGGCCACGCCCCGTGCGGTCAAACCGTTTCAGGTAATCATCCAGTAATTCGCGCTCGGGTCCGGCGCGCATCCGGCCAACGGCGCAGATGTGGACACGCATCAGGCGTCTCCGGGGCCGGCCCCCTGCCACAGCTTTTCAAGCTGGTAGAATTCGCGCACTTCGGGGCGGAACACATGCACGATCACATCGCCCGCATCGATCAGCACCCAGTCGCCCTGTTCCTTGCCTTCGATCTTGGGGTAAATCTCGAACTTCTGTTTCAGGTCATCCGACAGCTTTTCCGCAATCGCACTGACCTGCCGCGAGGAGCGGCCAGAGCAAACGATCATGAAATCGGCGATCTCGGATTTGCCCTTCAGGTCAATCGAAATCACATCTTCGGCTTTGTTATCGTCAAGCGAGGATAGGATGCTTTCAAGCAGGGCTTTGCCTGAAACCTTTTTAACTGTGCTGGACAAACCTGTCCTCCTTAAGAAAAGCGCGGGTTGTGCCACATTGGTAGCACCGGATTCGGTAAATCTCAATGTGCGCTTATGGGCCTGTGTTTGTTCGGGTTCAAGGGGGGAAATGCGGCGGGTGCTGATTGGGCCAGTCGGTGGCGGTGTGCCATGTCTGGCCAAGTTGCAGAATGCGGGCATCTGCACCGCGCTGGCCGATCAGTTGCAGTCCTGCCGGCAGCCCCTGTTTGCCGAACCCCACAGGCACGTTTAGCGCGGGCAGTCCAGTGAGGGAAGCAGGCACAACCACCTCCATCCAGCGGTGATAGGTGTCCATGTCGCGGGTCATCACGGTTTTGGGCCAGTGCCAGTCGGCGTTGAACGCGAATATCTGGGCAGATGGCAGGGCCATCATGTCAACTTCGGTCTGGCTGGCGAATGTGGCGAACCATTTACTGCGGATCACGCTGGCGTTGTGGATGTCCAGCGGGGACAGGGACAAGCCGCGCTCGATCTCCCACAGCATTTCGGGTTTCAACAGATCGCGGGTTTTCGGGTTCTGGTAAAGCGGGGCCTGTTTGGCGGCGATGGCCCAACTGCGCAGGGTGGTCCATGACTGCCATAACTGTTCCGGCGCGATGGGCGGGGTGAAGGGCTCCACGGTGGCCCCCATTTCGCGCATCTGTTCCAGCGCGGTTTCGCAAAGCGTCAGGATTTCGGGGTCCATCGGGTAATACCCACCCCAGTCGCCAACCCAGCCGATGGTGGTGCCGGACATGGTGGACGTGTCGGGCAGGGGCTGGAAGGCGGCCATACTGTGCGGCAGGCGCGCGTCCGGTGTGCCGATGATTTGCAACAACAACGATAGGTCGCGGATGCTGCGGGCCATCGGGCCGTTGGTGGACAGCTGGTGCAGGAAGGTGTCGCCGATGGGGTCACTTGGCACCATCCCGTATGAGGGCCTGAACCCGTAGACATTGTTCCATGCCGCCGGATTGCGCAGTGACCCCATCATGTCCGAACCATCGGCCAGCGCCAGCATCCGCGTGGCCAGCGCCACCGCCGCGCCACCGCTGGAACCGCCTGCGGAACGGCTGGTGTCATAAGGATTGAGGGTGGTGCCATAGACGGGGTTGAAGCTGTGCGAGCCTAGGCCGAATTCCGGCGTGTTGGTTTTGCCGATGATAATCGCGCCGGCCGCGCGGATGCGGGCCACCATCAGGCTGTCGGCGGTCGGGATGTTATCGGCGAATATGGGCGATCCATAGGTGGTTTGCACACCCTTGGTTTCGGCAAGGTCCTTGATGGCAATCGGCAGGCCGTGCAGCGGGCCTTTGGGGGGCATGGTATCGGCGGCTTTGGCCTCGGCCATCAGATCATCGGCAGGGCGCAGGGCAACGATGGCGTTTACGGCGGGGTTTACAGTGTCGATGTGGTCGAGGGTTTGGGCCATCAGGTCGGCGGCGGATATGTCCCTATTGGCCAGCGCCGCAAGGATACCTGTTGCATCATTATTCAGGATCATTTTGCAGGCTCCTCAAGCAGCTTTACCTCGCGCTGCGGGAAGGGGATCGAGATATCGTTTTCCTTGAAGGTATCCCAAAGGGCCAGAAACACATTGCCGCGGATGTTGGTCAGGCCGCCGGTCGGGTCGGTGATCCAGAAACGCAGGATGTAATCGACCGAACTATCACCAAAGCCGACGATATGGCAAACCGGCGGGCGCATCGCCAGCACGCGATCAACCGAGGCGGCGGCCTCGCACGCCAGTTTACGCACCTTATGCGGGTCGTCCGAATAGGCGGTGCCGAAATGGATATCCAGCCGCACGAAATCATTGGTGTGGGACCAGTTGACCACCTGATTGGTGATCAAATCCTCGTTCGGGATCAGGTATTCCCGCCCGTCCCGCGTCACAACCGAGGCATAGCGCGCGCCCAGCGTGTTGATCCAGCCAAAGGTATCGCCCAGCGAAATCACATCGCCCGGTTTGATGGATTTATCCAGCAGGATGATGATGCCCGACACAAGGTTCGACACCACCTTTTGCAAACCGAACCCAAGGCCGATACCGATGGCGCCGGATAGAACGGCAAGACCGGTCAGGTCGAACCCGACGGCTTTTAGCCCGATAAAAAAGGCCGCGCCATACAGGATCACCTGCATGAATTTCACCATCAGCACCTGCATGGATGGCGATATTTCCTTGTT
>WGBJ01000270.1 GCA_015494385.1 Marinosulfonomonas sp. | reverse complement strand
CGAAAACCTGACCCGCGCCGGTCTGAACCTGATCCAGCAAGCACTGTCGATCTATGACAGCGATCTGCGCTGCGTGCGGGTGAACCGCCCCTTCAAGGAAATGTTCGACCTGCCGGAAAGCCTGTGCACACCCGGCGCGCATTTCTCCGATACCATCCGGTTTCTGGCGGAACGTGGCGAATATGGCGAAGTGGGGGATATTGACGAATTCGTCACCTCGCGGGTGGAACAGGCCCGCGCGTTCGAGGCCCATTACATGGAGCGCACCCGCGCCAACGGCCGCACCATCTCGATCGAGGGCAACCCCCTGCCCCAGGGCGGCTGGGTCACGGTTTACACCGACATCACCGCGATCAAGGATCAGGAAAAGCTGCTGCGCGCCCGCTCTGCGGAACTGTCGGACCAACTGCTGGCCCACACCGAACGCCTGTCGCAAACCAACCGCGAACTGGCCGCCACCAATGCCGCGCTGGAAGAAGCCAAGCGCCAGTTGACGGAAATGGAAGCCCGCACGCGGATGACCACCGAAATGATGCCCGCCCACATCGCCCACGTCGATGCCGATGGCTATTACACCTATTCCAACCGCCGCCTGTCCTCGATCATCCCGTCGCGCCCTTCCAATATTCTGGGCCTGCACCTGTCCGAGGCATTGGGCGATTTCGCCTATGGCAAAATCCGCCCCTATTGCGACAAGGCCCGTTTGGGCGAAGCAAGCGTGTTCGAATTCACCGACGATGAATCCAGCCGCCGCATCCGCGTGGCCTTTACCCCCGACCAATACGACGGCGACAAACGCGGCGTTTACATCCTGTCGATGGATGTGACCGAAGAGGCCCAGGCCCGCGCCGCATTGGCCCAAACCCACAAACGCGAACTAGCCGCGCAACTGACCAGCGGCATGGCCCATGATTTCGCCAATCTGCTGACCATCATTCTGGGGATGCAAAGCCGCCTTGCCCGTATGGTGGATGATACCGAGGCCAAGGAGTTGATCACCGCCACCCAAGCGGCGGCACGCCGTGGCGGCACCCTGCTGAACCGCATCGCCGAAATGTCCGGCCCGCGCGAAATGCGGCCCAAGGCGGTCGACCTGTGCGGGTTCATGAACGATCTGAAAACCCTCGCCACCCCCACCCTGCCCGAAGGCGTAACGCTGCAAACCCGCTGCACCGGCGTCGATACGCCTGTGCTTCTGGATGCCGGATCCTTGCAGGATTCCCTGCTGAACCTGATCCTGAACGCCAAGGATGCCATCGGCAACGAAACCGGCCGGATCACCCTGACCACCAAACCCGTGCGCGACACATGGCTGGAAATCACCGTCACCGACACCGGCGGCGGGTTCAGCGATGACGCGCTGGAACACGCGCTGGACCCGTTCTTTACCACCAAAGGCGGCGAAGGCTCGGGCCTTGGCCTGTCGATGGTCTATGACCTGACCAAACTGGCGGGCGGCCATGTGCAACTGGCCAACACCCGTGACGGCGCGAAAATCACCCTGCGCCTGCCCCTGCGCCGCGCGGCACAGGAAACCACCCCGAAACTGGTGCTTCTGGTCGAGGATTCCGACGACATCCGCGCCACCGTGCGCGAAATGCTGACCGACATGGGCCACCGCGTGATCGAAGCCACATCAGCCGAGGAAGGCATGGCGCTGGCCATGCTCGAAGGCGTCAATTTCGTGCTGTCCGATATTTCGCTGATCGGTGATATGACAGGGGTTGAAATGCTCGACACCCTGAAACAGAACGCCCTGAAGGCCAGCACCTGCCTGATGACATCCCTACCCGCCGATCATCCCTTGCGCATGGATGCCGCCAAACGCTATCCGCTGATCCCGAAACCTTTCACAGCCGAAGATCTGGCCGCCTTCATGAACATGGACCCGCCCGCATGACCAAACCGCTTGTCACGATCCTTGATGACGAACCCGAAATCCGCCACATGCTGGCCGACGCCCTGCAAGAGGCCGGCTTCAAAACTGCCAGCTTCGCCCGCGCCACGGAATTCGAGGCCTCGCTGAAATCCTCGTCCCCCGATGTCTGCCTTGTCGATCTGGGCCTGCCGGACAAAGATGGCCTTGCGCTGGTGCACCGTCTGGCACTGGAATCCGGTGCCTCGATAATCATCATATCGGGCCGCGCACAGGTGCAGGACCGCGTCACGGGGCTGGAACTGGGGGCCGATGACTACATCATAAAACCCTTTGATCCGGCCGAGGTGGTCGCCCGTGTCCGCGCCCGTCTGCGCAGCGGCAAAACCGGCACCAAATCCGCCAACCGCGCCCGTTTTGAGGGCTGGATAGCCCTGTTTGACAGCTATGTTCTGGTGGACAGCGAGGGCTTTGAGACCCCCTTCAGCCACGCCGAAGGCGAAGTGTTGCGTCTGTTTCTGGACAGCCCCAAGCGGCTGATCTCGCGTGCACAGATGCAGGAAACCCTTGGCGGCACCGCAGGTGAAAGTTTCGATCGCGCCATGGATGTG
>WGBJ01000269.1 GCA_015494385.1 Marinosulfonomonas sp. | reverse complement strand
TGACAGCGAATTGGGCAAGGCGATCCAGTCTATGGCGCGGGTCGCGGCGGTGACAAAGGAACGTGCCGCCGAAAGCGAGTTTAACGCGCTGTTTATCGGGCTGGGGCGTGGTGAATTGCTGCCCTATGCCAGTTTCTATCTGACAGGGTTTCTGAACGAAAAACCGCTGGCAGCATTGCGCAAGGACATGGCGGCGCTGCGTATTGCACGCGCGCCCAATGTGTTCGAGCCTGAAGACAACATCGCCAGCCTGTTTGAAATGATGGCAGGCATGATCACGGGCCGCTTTGGCGACCCTGTGCCGCTGGAGCGGCAGGCCGACTATTTCAACAAACATATCGCCCCCTGGGCCACGCATTTCTTTACCGATCTGGAAGGGGCCAAGAATTCGGTCTTTTACGCATCGGTTGGCGCGGCGGGTAAGGCGTTTATGGAAATCGAACGCGAAGCATTTCGCATGAACGCGGGTTAGGCCCGCAACAACCGCCTGCATTACGCAGGCATATAGAAGGGAGGAGAGCTGATGGGCAAGAAAACAGAAGTCGACGCAAAAAGTCGCCGGAATTTTCTAAAGATGGCTTCAGTTTCCGCACCGGCAGCTGTGGCTGCTGTGTCATTGTCCGGCACGACAGCCAAGGCCGCTGTGCAGGACGAAAAAGGTAGCGGGTTGCGCGATACAGCGCATACGCGGGCCTATTTTGAAAGTGCAAAGTTCTAGCGCTTGAATTGTCGAGGGGACCAACGGTTGCGAGACGCCCTGCGGTTCTGTTTTACGAAACCCCGCAAAGCCGGTTCTGCCGGTTTCAGCAAGGGAGAAATACATGCTTAGGAAAAAAACCAACGGGATTGCGAGACGCTCCCAAGGGTCCAGCCTCCTATCCAACATTGCCGGGAAATCGGTAGATCGCCGCAGTTTCTTGCGCGGCTCGGGGCTTGCCATTGGCGGCCTTGCAGCAATTGGCGCAACAGGTGGCACGGTCACACAGGCATCCGCCCAAGAGGCGATGGATGGTGCCATTGAAACAATTAAAACCGTTTGCACCCACTGTTCAGTCGGTTGCACAGTGATTGCCGAAGTCGATAACGGCGTCTGGGTCGGCCAGGAGCCTGGCTTTGACAGCCCGTTCAGTCTGGGCGGAGCCTGTGCAAAAGGGGCTTCGGTGCGTGAGCACGCACATGGCGAACGCCGCCTGAAGTACCCGATGAAAAAAGAGGGTGGTGAATGGAAGCGCATCAGCTGGGAACAGGCGATCGACGAGATCGGCGACGGCCTGATGAAAATCCGCGAGGAAAGCGGGCCTGATTCAGTCTATTGGCTGGGATCGGCGAAACATTCCAACGAACAAGCCTATATGTTCCGCAAGTTTGCCGCCTATTGGGGCACAAACAACGTCGACCATCAGGCACGTATCTGTCACTCGACCACGGTTGCCGGTGTAGCCAACACATGGGGCTACGGCGCCATGACCAACAGCTACAATGACATTCATAACTCCAAGGCGATCCTTGTGATCGGTGGTAACCCCGCCGAGGCGCATCCGGTTTCCCTGTTGCACCTTATGAAGGCCAAGGAACAGAACAACGCGCCGCTGATCGTTTGCGATCCGCGCTTTACCCGCACCGCCGCGCATGCCGACGAATTTGTCCGCATCCGCCCGGGTTCGGACGTTGCGCTGGTCTGGGGCATCCTGTGGCACATCTTTGAAAACAGCTGGGAAGACAAGGAATTCATCCGCACCCGTGTTTACGGCATGGATGAAATCCGCAAGGAAGTCAGCAACTGGACACCGGACGAAGTCGAACGTGTTACAGGCGTTCCCGGATCACAGTTGGAGCGGGTTGCCCGCACGCTGGCCAACAACCGTCCCGGCACCTTGATCTGGTGCATGGGTGGCACCCAGCACACCAACGGTAACAACAACACCCGCGCCTATTGCATCCTGCAACTGGCCCTTGGCAACATGGGCACCAGCGGTGGCGGCACCAACATTTTCCGTGGCCACGACAACGTTCAGGGTGCAACGGATATG
>WGBJ01000268.1 GCA_015494385.1 Marinosulfonomonas sp. | reverse complement strand
TGATATATCTGTCAGTTGTAATAAAGGTGCTCTTGCCATGTGGGTTGGCTATGCGGTGGATCGAAAAAGGTCAATGGCTGTTATCCGGCCACCGCGCGCAACAGGCGTTTTCGGGCCTCGGGGATGGCGCTGATCTCAACGCCGGTGAACACATGCAGGGTGTTCATATGACGGTCAATCACCGCGTGGTCCGACACCCAGCCGCCCATCGCCAGATAGGTGCGCAGCAAGGGCGGGATGTGGCGCATGGCATCATGTGGCACCGGGGCATCGGGCAGCGGCACCACTTCGGCGGCTTTAACGCCAATGTGCCACGGATCCGGCGCCAGATGGCGCGCGCGCAGCAGGGCAAAGGCGTCCCTGTGGGCGCTTGCATCCGTTCCGGTGAAGGAGGAGCAGCCAAACAGCAACCGCACCCCCTGCCCGTCCACAATCCGCGTCATGGCCCCCCATGCCACACGGACAATCTCGGGATCAAGGTGATCGGGATGGGTGCAGAACCGGCCCAGTTCCAGCAGCGGGGATTTGAACGCCTTTAGCGCGGACAGATCATAGAATTGCGCGGAATAGCTTTGATCAATCGCCGCCCCGTTGGGCAGCAACATCAACCGGTAACAGGCCGCCAGCGCCCCGCTGTTCTGATCGCGCACCAGAATATGGTCGCAACGCCCGTCAAACCCGTCCTCATCCAGCCCCTGCGCATCCCCCGAAAACGCCAGCGCACGCAGGCGTTGGGCCTGCGCGAGTTCGTCCGGCGTCTCCGCGCGACTGGCGCGATAGCGACCGCGATTCAGGATGTCCATGTTCAACCCCTTGTGATGGCTCTTGCCTTTCATCACGTCTGCCTGAATATGGGCAAGGAAGTCGCGAAAGAACAGGGGAAAACATGGCGAAAATCAGCAAAACCGATGCAGAGTGGCGCGAACAACTGTCCGACCTTGCCTATAAGGTGACGCGCAAGCACGGAACCGAACGGGCGGGCAGCCACGAGGAATTTCCAAAGGGGGCTGGTGTGTTTCATTGCGTCTGCTGTGGTGCGCCCCTGTTTGACCAATCGACAAAATATGAATCCGGCAGCGGTTGGCCCAGTTTTTATGCACCAATGGACGGGGCAGTGGGCGAATCCGAGGACCGCAAACTGTTCATGCGCCGCACCGAAGTGCATTGCGCAACTTGCGAGGCGCATTTGGGCCATGTGTTTCCAGACGGGCCACTACCGACGGGGTTACGGTATTGCATGAACGGAGTCGCGTTGCGGTTCGAGCCGAAGGACTAAGAGGTTTTGGGCCTGCGGCGCGGATATTTATGCGAAAAAGAAACAGGCGCGGGTTATGCGCCTGCTTTTTCCACTTTGACAGCTGCAAACTTGAACTCGGGGATTTTGCCGTAAGGGTCCAGCGCCGGATTGGTCAGGATATTCGCCGCCGCTTCGACAAAGGCAAAGGGTAGAAATACCATATCGGTCGCTACCCCCCTGTCGGCCCGCGCCATAATCTCGACCGAGCCGCGCCGCGTGGTCAGGCGGATCATTTCACCAGCCTTGACCCCCAGTTCGCGCAAAGTGCGCGGATGAAGCGAGCAGTTGGCCTCGGGCTCTAACGTATCCAGCACGGTCGAGCGGCGCGTCATTGAGCCTGTGTGCCAGTGCTCCAACTGGCGCCCCGTGGTTAGGATCATCGGATAATCCGCATCCGGCGCCTCGTCCGGTGCGATCACATTGGCGGGGGTAAAACGGGCGCGTTTGTCGGCCCGCGGGAAGCCGTCGCCAAACACAATCGCCTGTCCGGGGTCTTCGGGGGACAAGGACGGATAGGTCACCGCCCCCTCGTTTTCCAGCCGCTCCCAAGTGATGTTGTTCAGGCTTTTCATATTCAGCGCCATTTCCGCGAATACCTCGCGCGGGTGGGTGTAATCCCAGCCCAGCCCCAGCCGCTTGGCCAGTTCCGTTTCGATCCACCAATCGACCCGCGCATCGCCGGGCGGGTCCAGTGCCGCGCGGCCCATTTGCACCTGGCGGTTGGTGTTGGTGACGGTGCCGTCCTTTTCCGCGAATGCACTGGCGGGCAGGATTACATCGGCGTAATTGGCGGTTTCGGTCAGGAAAATATCCTGCACTACAAGGTGATCGAGTTTGGCCAGCGCTTGGCGCGCGTGGGTCACATCGGGGTCCGACATGGCCGGATTTTCGCCTAGAATATACATGCCCCTGATCTGCCCCGTATGCACCGCATCCAGAATTTCGGTGACGGTCAGCCCTTTTTCGGCGCTGAAATCACCCGACTTCCAAACCTCGGTGAACGCGCTGCGCACCCCGTCGTCGGTTACCGACTGATAATCCGGCATGAACATCGGGATCAGCCCCGCATCGGACGCCCCCTGCACGTTGTTTTGTCCGCGCAACGGATGCAGCCCCGCACCGGGTTTGCCGACATTACCAGTCATCAGGGCAAGGCTGATCAGGCAGCGGGAATTATCGGTGCCGTGGATGTGTTGCGACACCCCCATCCCCCAGAAGATCATCCCCGCCTTGCCAGCCGCAAAAGTGCGGGCGGCGGCGCGGATGTCGTCGGGCGCAATACCACAGATACCCGCCATCTTTTCGGGGCTGAAATCGGCCAGATGATCCTTTTCCGCCTGCCAGTTTTCGGTGTATTTGGCGATATAGGCGTCGTCCTGCAGCCCCTCTTCAACGATCACATGCATCATCGCATTCAGCAGCGACACATCCGCACCGGGCCTGAATTGCAGCATATGGGTGGCGTGGCGTTTCAGCGCCTGCCCGCGCGGGTCCAGCACAATCAGCTTGCCGCCGCGTTTGGTGAACTGGCGGAAATAGGTGGCGGCAACGGGGTGGTTTTCGGTTGGGTTACAGCCGATCACAATTGCCACATCGGAGTTGTTGATTTCGTTAAAGGTGGCGGTCACAGCGCCCGAGCCGACATTCTCCAACAGCGCGGCCACAGAGGAGGCATGGCACAGCCGCGTGCAGTGATCGACGTTGTTGTGGCCGAACCCTTGGCGGATCAGTTTCTGGAACAGATAGGCCTCTTCATTGGTGCACTTGGCCGAGCCGAAACCGGCCACTTTGGTGCCCCCCAGATCGGACAGCCCTTTGGCGGCAAAATCCAGCGCCTCGTCCCATGTTGCCTCGCGGAAATGGGTCAACGGGTTGGCGGGATCGACGTTCAAGCCCTTTGCAGGCGCATCCTCGCGCCGGATCAGTGGTTTGGTTAAACGGTGGGCGTGGTGGATATAATCAAAGCCAAACCGGCCCTTGACGCACAGACGCCCCTCGTTGGCGGGGCCATCCAGCCCCTCGACATATTTCACCTTGCCGTCTTTGATTTTCAGTGAAATCTGGCAGCCAACACCGCAGAAGGGGCAGATACTGGCGACCTCGCGATCAAAATCGGCGCTGTCACCCTGCCCTGTTTCATCTGTCACCGTGGCGGGCATCAGGGCGCCGGTTGGACAGGCCTGCACACATTCGCCACAAGCCACGCAGGTGCTGGCACCCATCGGATCGTCCATGTCGAACACGGGCCAGGCATCGTGCCCGCGCCCCGCCATGCCGATCACATCATTCACCTGCACCTCGCGACAGGCGCGCACGCACAACCCGCATTGGATACAGGCATCCAGATCAACCCGCATCGCCACATGGCTGTTGTCCAGCAGCGGCACGCGGGCCGGATCGAGTGCCGGAAAACGGCTACCTGTCACGCCGGTATGCGCGGCCACATCCCACAGATGGGCGGATTTGTCATGCGCCTTGTCCTGTTCGGGCTGATCGGCCAGCAGCAGTTCCACCACCATCTTGCGGGCTGTTTTTGCACGGGCGGAATTGGTGGTGACGTTCATCCCCTCAACAGGGGTGCGGATGCAGGAGGCCGCCAATGTGCGCTCGCCCTCAATTTCCACCATACAGGCGCGGCAATTGCCGTCGGGGCGATAGCCTTTGGCCGGTTTATGGCACAGATGCGGGATTTTCAGACCGCGCCCGTTGGCGACTTCCCAGATGGTTTCGCCTTCTTGCGCGACGGCCTCTTTGCCATCCAGAATGAAACGGATTTCCTTGGCCATCACTCTACCTCGCCCTTGAAATGTTTCATGGTCAGCCGGATCGCGTTCGGCGCCGCCTGCCCCAGCCCGCAGATGCTGGCATCGGCCATCGCCTGACACAGTTCTTCCAGCAACGGCATATCCCAGTGATCGGCCTGCATCAGCTTCACCGCCTTTTCACAACCCACCCGACAGGGGGTGCATTGGCCGCAGCTTTCATCCTCGAAAAACCGCAGCATGTTCAGGGCGGCGGCACGCGCGCTGTCCTGATCGGACAGGATCACCACGGCGGCCGAGCCGATGAAGGTGCCATGCGGCTGCAGCGTATCGAAATCCAGCGGGATGTCATCCATGCTGGCGGGCAACAGGCCCGAAGATGGCCCGCCCGGCTGGTAGGCCATAAAGCTGTGGTCCTCCAGCATCCCGCCTGCGGCTTCGATAATATCGGTGATGGTGGATCCGGCGGGCAACAGATGCACACCGGGCTGTTTCACCCGCCCCGACACAGAATAGCTGCGCAACCCCTTGCGGCCGTTCTTCTCGACCGAATTCAGCACCTCCGGCCCCTCGCGGCATACCCGCGCCACCCAATGCAGGGTTTCGACATTGTGCACCAGCGTGGGGCGGCCGAACAGGCCGACTTCGGCGACGAACGGCGGACGGTGACGGGGCAAACCGCGCTTGCCCTCGATGCTCTCGATCATCGCGCTTTCCTCGCCGCAGATATAGGCGCCGGCGCCACGGCGCAGCTCGATATAGCCTTTTGGGACAATAGCTTCACCTTCCAGCGCCTTGATTTCACGCCGTAATACCTCAATCACCGCCGGATATTCATCCCGCATGTAGATATAGCAACGCTCGGCCTGAACCGCCCATGCGGCGATCAACATGCCCTCCAGCATCAGATGCGGGGTGCGTTCCAGATAGTAGCGGTCCTTGAAAGTGCCCGGCTCACCCTCGTCCCCGTTCACGGCCAGATAACGCGGGCTAGCATTGCCCCGCACGAACCCCCATTTGGTGCCGGACGGAAACCCCGCCCCGCCAAGCCCACGCAGACCGGATGTCAGGATTTTCTCCTGCACCTGCTCCCAGTCCCCGCTGCCACGCAGACGTTGCAATTCAACGTACCCGCCATCGGCCATATAGGCCGCCAACCACTGATAGTCAGGGATATGCGCACGGGTATCCCCGGCCTCAATCGCCGCCTGAACCTTCCCGACCGTTGCGTGGTCAATATGGTTATGCCCCAGTTCCACCACCGGCGCGGTGTCACAACGGCCCATGCAGGGCGCGCGAACCACCCGCACTTCGTCCGCATTCAGCCCGCTTTCCAAAGCCGCCTGCAACTGCGCCGCCCCCGCCATTTCGCAGGACAGGCTGTCGCAAACCCGAATGGTTAACGCCGGTGGCGGGGTCTGCCCCTCTTTCACCACGTCGAAATGGGCGTAGAAACTGGCGACCTCGTAAACCTCGGCCTGACTGATGCGCATTTCCTCGGCCAAAGCGCGCAGATGGGCGGCGGACAGATGACCATAGGTATCCTGCAGAATATGCAGGTTTTCAATCAGCAGATCACGGGACAGCCGGTCAGAGGGGATCAGCGCGCGAACCTCGTTCCAGGCGGTGTCATCCAGTTGGCGGCCCTTGGGCACATGCCGCCCCTTGCCACGCCCCGATTTCCAGATGCCCGATGTGTCGTCTTTGGCCATGGTCTTGCCCCGCTGCAAATCAATCCTGATTGTGAGTCTCTGCCCCTACGGGGCACAGTTCAAGAATTATTTACACCTAAGCCGGCAGCCATCATAGGTAATCCGCGACATCGGTATGGTGATTGACGACATGGGTTGTGCCGCCTGACGGCGTCACCCCGCGCGCGTCCCCTATCGGGGCACGCGCTTTTGCCTCTGGCGGAGGTATTTTGGGCAAGAAGAAGCCCTACTCCTTCTGCTTGGTTCAAATATCCCCCGAGCGGAGCGGAAATCGCCCCGAAGGGGCCAAACAATAAAGTGCGCCGCAGGCGCTCCGCTTGGTTAGCGTAATGCAGCCTCGATATTGCCGCCATCCACCGTCATCACATGCGCCGTGGTGCGTTCGGACAGGGCAAGCGACACGAAAGCATCCGCCACATGGCGCGCCTCGACCTCGCGGCGGATCAGGTTGCCGGCCATATAGGTGCCCTCGTCAATGCCGCGGGCTTTGGCGCGTTCCTTGATGAAATCGTCATCCAACAGGCCGGACCGGATGCGGTCGGCGTTGATGCCGTTCACCCGCACGCCCATTGGCCCCAGTTCCAGCGCGAACTGGCGCAGCAAGAAGAACGTCGCGGCTTTGGGTAGGCCATAGGCGCCAAACCCCTTGCCCGGATTCACCGCCTGTTTCGAGACATTATACAACAACTGCCCGCCGCGCCCCTGTGTCTGGAACACTTTGGCACAGGCCTTGGAGAAGGTCTGGTGCGAGAAGAAATTCAACTCGAAACTTTTGCGCAGCAGCGCATCGTCCAGATCGATCATCTCGCCCGTCCAGGCCGCGCCCGCATTCGAGACCAGAATATCCACCCCGCCAAAACGCGCCACGCAAGCATCAATCGCCTTTTGCGCCGCCCCGTCAGCGGTGATGTCCAGCGCGATGCCATCGTGGTCCGGCCCCAGTTGGGCAAGCCCTTTGTCCAAGGCTTCGTCAAACAGATCGACCAGCAGGATATTGGCGCCCAGATCGGCAAAGGCCTGTGCCGTGGCCAGCCCGATGGCCCCGCCGCCACCGGTGACAATCACCGTATGACCGGCAAAACGCGGGTAGTTGCGCGAGGGCAATTTAGCCTGCTCCAAGGACCAGTATTCCATGTCGAACAGGTCTTCTTCGCCCACAGGGTGGAAGCCGCCACAATCCTCGCCCATGCTCATCGCGGCGATGTTCTGCTCCGCCAGATCGGCGGCGATGCGGGCCTCGCCTGCGTTTGCACCCATGCCGATGATGCCGATCCCTTCGATCCATGCCATATCCGGCACAGGGTTCAGCATGATCTTGCCGCCGCCAACGCGGGCGTTGTTGCGCTCAAAATAGGCCGTGTAATCAGCGATATATGCATCAACAGCAGAGGCAATCGCATCGGCGCCACCGGCCAGCGTTTGCGCGGTCAGCACCAGCGGGAAATTTTTGGTGCGGATCACATGATCGGGCGTTGCAACCCCGCGTTTGGCCAAGTCCTGCCAATCCGCGCGGGCCAGAAATTCCTGCACGTTGTCGCCTGCCCGCAGATCCATAACCGGCATGAATGTATCGCGATTGCCCAGAAATTCAGCGCGACGTTCGCCAAGGATACCCCGCAGAACCGGCATCACCTGAACCGCTTTGGCCTTGGTTGCCGCATCCGCCGGACCAGACAGTTTCAACTTGCGACCCATCTTTTGCGTCACCCAGTCCTCGACCATGTTCACATGGGTGATCATCCGGTCATAAGCCAGCTTGGCACTGTCGCCAAAGGTGAAATGCCCGTGGTTCAGCAGTAGCAAGCCCTCGACTTCGGGGTTTGCCTCGTAAACAGCCGCCGCCGCCTTGCCCAGATCAAACCCCGGCATGTGGAACGGCACAACGGCCACTTTGCCACCGAAAATCTCGTCCACCACAGCCGCTGCATCGGGCAGATCGGCAATCGCCAGCATGGTCGTGGCATGGGTGTGGTCGATAAAGGCGTGCGGCAGATAGGCGTGCAGCAGGATTTCAACCGACGGATTCGGCCCGCTGGCATCCAGCATATTACAGCGCACGGTGTTCACCATGTCCTCGTCCGACAGACCGTCAAGCGCGCGCAGGGCCAACAAAGGTTCCAGACGCACCGCCGGCATCCCTGCCGGTGTGATCTGCGCCAGATCATGCCCACTGCCCTTCACATGCAGCACCTTCACATCATTGCCGAACAAATCCTTGCGCATCACTTTGCAGGACGTATTGCCACCGCCATGCTGCACCAGCGCCATATCGGCCCCCAGCAGACGCGAGGCATAAGCCTGAACCGACAGATCCTGATCGGCAGGGTCCGCCCCCGCCTCTGCCGCAATCTTTTTTGCTTCAACTTCGTCCCAACGGTTTGCAACCATGATGCACCTGTGTAATTTCTGATCCATACCCCGCCGAGCAGGGCTTTTTGACAATTGTCAGTATATAGTGTCAAATATAAAAAAGGAATAGAAATGGCAACAGTCACGCGCAGACGAAACACAGGGCAGGTCACGGGCGAAAGCATCGTGATCGAGGCGGCGTGGCTGTATTACCACGATGGCATGAACCAGACCGAAATCGCCAGCCATCTGGGCGTTTCGCGCGCCACGGTGGTCAATTACCTGCAAGAGGCCAAGGAACGCGGCTATATCCGCATATCGCTGGCACCCAAGGCCTTTACCACCCACCGGCTGGCCGAGGAAATGCGCGAACGCTTTGGCCTAGCCGCGGTTTATGTGGTGCCCGATGGCACCGGCACCGAGGAAGACGCACTGTTGCGGGTGGCGCGCGGGGCGGCGGAGTGGCTGCCCTCGCTGCTGGAGCCGGGTGACAAACTGGGCGTGTCCTGGGGGCGCACGGTTTACGAAATGGCCGAGGCCATGCCACAAGTGCAGACCGATCATATCACCGTGTCGCAACTGGTGGGGTCGATGGCCACGCCCTACGGGTTCACCGCCGAAATCTGTTCCGCCCATCTGGCACAGCGGCTGGGCGCAAAACTGATCAACCTGCACGCCCCGGCGGTTCTGAGCGACCCCGAACTGGCCGCCCGCCTGCGGGCCGAGCCGATCATACGGGATCAGATAGACGCCCTAAGCCACTGTAACAAAGCGATTTTTGCGGCTGGATCGTGTGATCACAGCAGCCATATTGTCAGCAGCGGGTTGGCCAGCCACGAAGATCTGGACTGGTATATAAGGCGCGGGGCAACCGGTGTTTTGTGCGGGCGGTTCATTGATGCGGCCGGACAGTTCATCCCCGGCGAATTGGATGACCGGATGATCGGGGTGGAACTGGACAAACTGCAAGGGCTGGACATGGGCCTGCTGGTATCGGTCGGGGCCGACAAGGTGGCCCCGATGCTGGCGGCGATTGCGGGGGGCTATGTGACCCATGTTGTGACCAGTGTGGCCACCGCCAAGGGGATGCTGGCTTAAAACCACGAGGCGTGATCCTAGCGTTCCAATGTCACCTGAACCTTGTAGGTCACGTCAAGACCATCGGTCGTGTGCCCGTTTAGCTGCATAACTCCGGCGAACTGGCCACCAAGGCCGGGAATGTAGGTCATCTTCATCCGTATATCCACGGGAAACCCTTTGTGGCGGTTCATCCCGCCGGTTCCGGTTCCGTATCCATCCAGTTCGGGCAGATCATCGCATCCCGTGGCCAGTGCGATGTCATCGCGGCTGATGCTCGGGGTGAAGTCGCTGAAAAAGCTACCCCAGTCCGGCCGCTCTGCCTGTTCATTTCCAAAGCGGTTCATCGTCACCACCATATTTCCGATCGGATCGGTTTGCGCCGTCAGTATATACTGGTCACGGGTGAAATCGTAGGTCAGACGCGCGGTGCCATTAAACTGGGCCGGGTCATTTCGGGAACCCGACTGGGCACCGGTATAGGTGTAATAAGCCGGACCCACAGTGATTTTATAGTCTCCGAGAACCTCGTCAATTTCATCCGGATTGCCGCAGGGGTCTGCCTCGGGCACCTCGATTTCGGGCGGGGTGTCGTCAACCTCATCCTCGGTAAAGACCATCTCTTTTAGCGGCGGATTGACCTCTTCCTCGGTAAAGATCATCTCTTTTTGCGGCGGATTGACCTCCTCTTCGGTAAAGACCATGCCTTCGTCAGTCGCCTTTTGCTGTGCTGCGAGAGGGGCCGCCATCAAGGCAACAAGAGCAGCCATGGTCGTAATTTTATCTGTACGTTTCATGGCAAAACCTATTTTGGATCAATATCAAAAGGAAAACGGATATCTATGCGCTGGCCCTGATCCGTATTCCATATATGTATCAGGCCGGAACCGCTTATACCCCAGTCGGACACTTCGGTCACAAAGATGACCATCTTGAAATCACCCCGCCCACCTTCAAAATACGAGCCCTGCCCATCAGCCAACAACCGTGGCAGGCTTTCGGTTGTCGGACAAAGCTGCACATCCACGTCTTTAAGCTGCAACTCGGTAATATAATCATCGCCCCACCAGTCCTCGCCAATCTGGCGCTCGAACTCGGCCTTCAAATCACTGTCACCTGTCATCACCAGTGTTTTGTCCTCAAGATGGATTTCAACCGTCCCCGTTGAACCGCCCCCCAGCCACGGCATCGTGCGCCCCATCATCGACATGGTGCCGTCATGGGCCGTTAATGTGTAGGTGCCAACGGCCATTTCAGCGGGCAGAAGCTTGTTGCACAGATCCTCTTTGGCGGTTGCGGCCAGCGGAGCCAACAGGGCAAAACCTGTGGCGATAGTAATACGAATAAGGTTCATTGGAGCCTCCTTGATTGGTTTAAACAGCAGGTCAGGTTACTTTGGGGCAAGTGTGACCGGGGATTGAAAGGTGAATGGAATGCCATCCACATTGCCCGTACCGTAAAGCATGCCTGCGGCATGGATGCCCCTGTCGGTCACGTCATGAACGATCAAGGTGGTTTTCAGCGAAACATGGGTGCCTGCACGGCCCGTCAGTTCGCCTGCCCCCTCACCCAACAACCGTGGCAGGCCTTCGGTGGTGGGGCAAAGCTGAAGATCAACGGATGCAAGTTCGGTATCTGTGATAAAATCGCTGCTGATCCCCCACCAATCCTGAAAATCCTCTACCTGTTCCAGAAAGCGGACATTCAGGGTATGATCGCCGCGCATGACCAGCGCATCGCCCTCCAGTGACAGGATGGCATTCGTGACTTCACTTTCCATTGGCACGGTCATGTCCATTCCGTGCAGAGTTGTGCGAAAGGTGCGATCCTCGTAAGTCAGCACATATTCCCCCACCGCCATTTCCGGCGGCAGAAGTTTGTTGCACAGGTCTTCTTTGGCGGTGGCGGCAAGCGGCGATATCAAGGTGATGGCAGCGACGAAAGCTGCGTATTGGATTTTCATAATAAAATACCTTTACTGTTTTTGGCGCGGCTTAGCGCGGTGCTATTTCGATCGGCAGGGTAAACACAAATGTCTGCCCCTCGACGTTTAGCGTTCCCTTCATAAGGCCCGAGGCAAACACACCTTTGTCGGACACATCGTAAACCAGCATGTTCAGTTTGACGTGCGGGACAATGTTTGGATCATCGGCATCGACATAGCTTCCGTTCCCCTCGCCCAGCAGGCGCGGCAGGGAATCGCGGGTCGGGCACAGTTGAAAATCAACCTGACCAATCTGATCCGACTTCAACATTTCATCGCCCCACCAATCGTTCATATCCGTGGGCTGGCTTAGGAATTCGACGTTGAATTTTTGCACGGACGTCAGGACAAGCGCGCCGTCTTTCATGGATATTTCCGCAGACTCCACACTACCGTGCATCGGAATGCTTAAGCCGTATTTCGGCGAGGTAAAGACACCTTCCTCAATGGTCATGGTGTAGTCGCCGACCGCCATTTCAGGCGGCAGAAGCTTGTTGCACAGGTCTTCTTTGGCGGTGGCGGCCAGCGGGGTTAGCAGCAGGCCAATAGCGGTAATGTGTGAAATAAATGCACTGGTAAACACAGGGTATCCTCCTTGAAACTACGGTAATGCTGTCGAAACAACTGAAAACCGTCAATGGAGGAATACCTGACCCTAGGTCACATACTCATAAAGAGGATTCCCATAGCGGACGAGTTGTGATTCACTTTCTGCACAGAGCAGGAGGTGAACATGGCACGTTTCGATCTGACGGATTTCGAGTGGTCTGTGATCCAACCCTTGCTTCCGACCAAGGTGCGCGGG
>WGBJ01000267.1 GCA_015494385.1 Marinosulfonomonas sp. | reverse complement strand
GTTACCTGCAACGGCTGGCAGAACGCAAGGCGGCGCGTCACTGGTGTGATGGCAGGCGTATTGCCAGCCGGTTCGATGCGCCAGATCAGCCAGCGCCGCCTTGCGTTCTGCCAGCCGTTGCAGGTAACGATCCCGCAAATCACCCGCCTTTAGCGTTTCATGGCGCAATGTGCCGCCCATGCTTTCGAAAATCGTGCGTCCGTCGAAGGGAAAGGCCTCTTCCTGCGGGTCCAGTATCTGCACCAAGGCCCCTTTGACCCCGCGATCTGCCGCATCCGTCAGCGCCTTTTGCACACCGGCTATATCGCCCAGAAAATCCGATATGAACACCGCGCGGGTATTGGGCCGCATCCCGTGGGTTTCGGGCGCACCATAATCGGCCTCGGCCTCTAGCCCCGACAATTCCTGCGCCATGCGCACCAGTTGGCCCTGCCCCGAACGCGGCGGGTTGGCGTTGCTGGTCAGGCCCACCTTTTCGCCACCCCGCACCAGCAGAATTGATGCGGCCATCGCCAATACCCGCGCCCGTTCGCCCTTGGTGGTCAGATCTTTGGCCGAGGTGAACCGCATCGACGCGGCCTCGTCCACCCAGAGCATCACCGATTGCGCCGCCTGCCATTCCCTTTGCCGGATGAAATGCACGTCTGATCGGGCCGACCGCCGCCAGTCGATATTGCGCGCCTCGTCCCCGTCCATAGCCACGCGGTATTGCCAGAATTCATCGCCCTGTCCGGCATGTCGCCGCCCGTGTTCGCCCAGCAGCACCATCGCCGCCAGCCGTTCGGCATCGGCCAGCAACGGCGGCAAAGCCCCCGCCAGTTCCGCCGATTTACGTCTTAGGGTGGCGGGCCCTGTCACGCCGCCGCCTCGCTTTTGCCAACCTGCGTCACCACGGAATCAATCAGATCACCCAGCGTTTCGCCGCGTGCCTTGGCGGCAAAGGACAGCGCCATCCGGTGCATCAGCACCGGCCGCGCCATGTCGATCACATCATCGGGCGTGGGGGCAAGCCGCCCGTCCAGCAACGCCGCTGCACGCACCGTCATCATCAACGCCTGCGCCGCGCGTGGCCCAGGCCCCCATGATACATTTTCGCGCACTTCCAGTGTCGACAACTCGTCCTCGGGACGACAGGCGCGGACCAGATCAAGGATCATATCCACCACCGCCTCGCCCACCGGCATCCGGCGAAGCAAGGTTTGCGCATCCAGCAATTCCTGAGCAGTAAACACCTGGCGAACCTCGCCATCCTCGACACCGGTTGTGGCCAGAATAATCGCCTTTTCGGTGTCGCGGTCAGGGTAATTCACATCGATCTGCACCAGAAAACGGTCCAGTTGCGCTTCGGGCAGTGGATAGGTGCCTTCCTGCTCGATCGGGTTCTGTGTGGCCAACACATGAAACGGCACACCCAATTCGCGTTCCTTGCCGGCAATCGAAACCCGTTTCTCCTGCATCGCCTGAAGCAACGCCGATTGCGTCCGCGGCGACGCGCGGTTGATTTCATCGGCCAGCAACAACTGGCAGAAAATCGGCCCCTCGATAAACCGGAATTCCCGTTTGCCACCGGATTCATCCAGCACTTCAGACCCCAGAATATCGGCTGGCATCAGATCCGGCGTGAACTGTATCCGCGAGCCATCCAGCCCCATCACCGTGGACAGCGATTCAACCAGCCGCGTTTTGCCAAGACCGGGCACACCGATCAGCAACCCGTGACCGCCGCACAGCAAAGCGCTTAGCGTCAGGTCCACGACCCGTTCCTGCCCGATGAACCGGCTGGCAATCACCGCCTTGGCCTTGGCCAGTTTTGCGCCCAATGCCTCGATATCGGCGACCAGATTTTCGGCTTTGTCCATGACACACTCCCTTTACGCGGTTATGTGTGTATTAAACGGGCAAATTGCACGGGTTACAAACGGCAAAAGCGATGAATGATGAAAAGATTGTGAAGCCATCGGCGGAAAGCCTCGCATCGGCGGCGCGAACGGCCAGCAAAGGCGGGTTGCCGCCGGTGCATCTGTGGAACCCCGATTTCTGCGGTGATCTGGATATGCGGATCGCGCGGGACGGGACGTGGTTCTATCTGGGCACGCCGATTGGCAGGCCGGAACTGGTGCGGCTGTTTTCCACCATCCTGCGCAAGGACGGGGATGATTATTTCCTTGTCACGCCGGTGGAAAAGGTCGGCATCACGGTGGATGACGTGCCCTTTGTGGCAGTGGATTTCAAGGTCGAGGGCAGCGGCGAGGACCAGACCCTGACCTTTGAAACCAATGTCGGCGATTTTGCCACGGCAGGCCCTGACCACCCCATCCGCGTTGAACGTAATGCGAAAACCGGCGAGCCATCCCCCTATGTGCTGATCCGCGCCAATCTCGAGGCTTTGATTGATCGCAAGAGCTTCTATCGGCTGGTGGACATCGGCACACATCATGACGGCTGGTTCGGCATCTGGTCGGGCGGCGAATTCTTCCCCATTATCCCCAGTGACGAGTTAACCTGACATGCCCACCTTCTGCGCCAACCTGACGATGATGTTCACCGAATACCCGCTGATCGAACGCTTTGGCGCGGCCAAAGAGGCAGGGTTCGACGTGGTGGAAATCCTGTTCCCCTATGACAATCCGGCGCAGGAAATGCGTTCAGCCCTGATCAGGCACGACCTGAAAATGGCGCTGATCAACACGCCGCCGCCGAACTGGGCTGGCGGGGATCGGGGTTACGCGGCGATCCCGAATGGTGAAAAGCGGTTCCAGTACGATTTCAAACGCACCCTGCGCTATGCGCAACTGCTGAAACCCAAACATATTCACATCATGGCGGGACGTGCCAAAGGGGCGGTGGCGCGGGCAACGTTTATCGAAAACCTGAAATGGGCTGCGGCAACGGCACCGAAACAAAGCCTGACGATCGAGCCGATCAACCCCACCGACATCCCCGGCTATTTCCTGAATGATTTCGATCAGGCCGCCGAAATACTGGACGTGGTGGGTGCCCCCAACGTGAACCTGCAATTCGATGCCTACCACGCGCATATGATCACCAATGATCTACCCGCCACATGGGCCAAACACGGCCACCGCGCGGTGCATATTCAGGTGGCCGGCGCACCGGGTCGGCACGAGCCGGACATCGGCGATATTGATTACGCCGGTTTCTTCAAACAGATTGATACGGATGGCTACAAGGGGTTCGTCAGCGGCGAATATCACCCGAAAGGTCGCACTGTGGACGGGTTGGGGTGGAGGGAAAAACCGTAACCCTGCAACCACGCTGTCCCGGACCTGATCCGGGACCTGCAACCGGCAACAAGAGGCCCCGCATCAAGTGCGGGGCAGCACCCGTAGTCTAATGCGCCTCGGCCCAGTTGGCCCCGACGCCCGCGTCCACAATCAGCGGCACGTCCAGTTTGACGGCAGGCATTGATGCCCCTTCCATCACCTCACGCGCCACTTTGGTCACATCGTCCACGGCCCCCTCTTCCACCTCGAAGATCAGTTCATCGTGGACCTGCAGCAGCATCTTGGCGGGCAAGCCGTCAATCGCTGCTGGCATCCGCACCATCGCACGGCGGATGATGTCGGCGGCTGATCCTTGGATCGGCGCATTGATTGCCGCGCGTTTGGCAAAACCGGCGCGCGGGCCTTTGGAGCCCATCTCGGGCGTATGGATTTTGCGGCCAAACAGGGTTTTCACATATTTATGCTCTTTGGCATATTCCACCGTCGCGTCCATATAGGTGCGAATGCCGGGGAAGCGTTCAAAATAGCGGTCGATAAACCCCTGCGCCTCTTTGCGTGGAATACGCAGGTTACGGGCCAGACCAAAGCCCGAGATGCCATAGATTACCCCGAAATTGATCGCCTTGGCCTTGCGGCGAATGTCCGGCGTCATTTCGTCCAGCGGCACATCGAACATCTCGCTTGCGGTCATCGCGTGAATATCCAGCCCGTCACGAAACGCCTGTTTCAGCGCGTCGATATCGGCGATATGCGCCAATATCCGCAGTTCGATCTGGCTGTAATCCAGCGACAGCAGAACCTTGCCCTCGTCCGCCACAAAGGCCTCGCGGATTTTGCGCCCTTCCTCGGTGCGCACCGGAATATTCTGCAGGTTCGGATCGGTCGAGGCCAGCCGCCCCGTATTCGCCCCCGCAATCACATAAGACGTATGCACGCGGCCCGTATCGGGGTTGATGTGATCCTGAAGCGCATCGGTATAAGTCGATTTCAACTTGCTAAGCTGGCGCCAGTCCAGCACCCGTGCGGCCAGCTCGTTGCCCTCGGCGGCCAGATCCTCCAGCAC
>WGBJ01000266.1 GCA_015494385.1 Marinosulfonomonas sp. | reverse complement strand
CGTTATGCTTGAAGCCCTTGAAAGTAAGGGAATTGTACGCACCTTGGCCGAACCAAACCTGATTGCCCTATCCGGGCAAGAGGCAAAATTCCTTGCAGGTGGGGAGATTCCTGTTCCTGTACCGCAAGATAATGGAACCATCACCATTCAATATAAACCCTTTGGTGTTCAGTTGAACTTTACCCCGCGTGTGGTCGATGGCGATATCATCAATATCTCGATGAAAGCTTCAGTCAGTTCGATTGACCCAACAGCGACTGCGCCGGTTGGTAACAACGGTGATTTGGCCGTTGGCTTCCGCACCCGCGAAACGTCAACAACTGTTGAAATGCGTGATGGTGACAGCTTTGCCATTGCCGGGCTGCTTCAAGATGATTTCCGCGATAACAACGCACAGGTTCCATGGTTGGGTGACATCCCGATCCTGGGCGCCCTGTTCCGCAGCACGGAATACCAAAGAAACCAGTCTGAATTGGTGATCATCATCACCCCGCATCTGGTGACCCCGACACGGGGCGAAGCGCTGGCCTTGCCAACGGATCGCATTCGCATCCCGACTGAAAACGAGCTGTTCCTGAATGGTCGAGTAGCAGGCAAGCGCCTGACAGGCGCCGCCGGCGAAGTTGCCCGGCAGGATTTCACCGGCTCCTATGGCTATGTGATGGAGTAGGACTATGAAAAACAACATGAAAATCATCCTGACCGTTGCAAGCGTTGCCGCTTTGGCCGGTTGCTCAAAAGAAACCCTGATCACTGAATCCTTCTTTGCCGAAGCCGGTGCCGAAGTAGACGAAGGTGGTTTTGGCAACCCGACAATGAACAATATGCTGGTTCAGACCGGGCAGCGGGACTATGCCGTCAACCTGTCCAAACGCTTTGCAGCCGAAGTTCCATCGACAGTGAACTTTGCCTTCAACAGCGCACAACTGGACGAAACAGCAAAAGCAGCCCTGCGCAAACAGGCAGACTGGATCCGCCAATTCCCCGAAGTACGCTTCCGGGTCTACGGCCACACTGATCTGGTCGGATCGAACGCGTATAACAAGCGTCTGGGTCTGCGCCGCGCACGTGCTGTTGTGAACTATCTTGTCAGCCAGGGTATCAGCCGCAAACGGCTCGAGGCTGTTGCATCCTTCGGTGAAACACGGCCGTTGGTTGTGACCACAGGGCAGGAACGGCGCAACCGTCGCACCGTCACCGAGGTATCGGGGTTTGTTAAAAGCAATCCGCTGATCCTGAACGGGAAATACGCAGAAGTTGTTTTCCGTGAATATGTTGAAAGTGCAACCGAGTATCCGACAACACCGGAAACCGGTAGTGCCGAAGGCACAAGCGGTGGCTAAACCCCAAATCAGCTAAACAACAAACGGCCGTCCGGGTTAAACTGGGCGGCCGTTTTGTGCCGACCAGCTATATTTCTCTTAACAGGTGTAATGGCATTTCGTACAAACAACAGGCGCGATAATATGATATGGTCGCCATCAAGAGAGACACCTGTAAATCAACAATGAAACCCAATATGTTCCAATGACCGGTGATGTGGACTTCAATTATTCCGATTGTCGAACAATTACGGCCTTTTAGCCCTAATGTTGCCAATATTGTAAGTCAGTTTCACGTCAAATAGGAGCAATTATTGCGTGTGCGAATCGCGCAAAAGGGCAATCGCGGCACGTTACCGAAATGGGGATAACCCTTTGGTATCAGTCTAATAACCCGCATTCGCCCGTAATAGGAGGACAAGAGGCAATGGATAACAGTGCGAAGCTACAGCCAGAATCGGCACCTATCGTAGCCTGCACAGTTTCGCGTGACGTATCGAATTTTGATCTGTTGATCGAGGATATGGAAGCCGAACTGGGCGAAAATTGGGGGGATCTAACATTTGAGGATGCCGCCGTATTTCTTGACCAGCCCGACGCAAAGTCGCTGGAATTTATTGCCATCGCTGTTGATGGTCAGGACGAAGACGATCTGGTCATGATCGGCGACCTGATTACCCAGGCCTGTCTCTTATACACATCT
>WGBJ01000265.1 GCA_015494385.1 Marinosulfonomonas sp. | reverse complement strand
GCGTCCTGCAAACATTCCTCGGCCAGCGCAAAATCGCCAATTGCGGCCGTTAACGCCGCAATCAGCCGCCCCCTGTCTTCGCGCAGGGTATAATCAATCGCCGTATGCACAGCATCGGGGGCGGCTTTGGTCATTCAGCCAACATCATACGTCTGGATCGGACGCACCTCGACCGTGCCGTATTCGGCGGTCGGGATCATCTTGGCGTATTTGATCGCGTCATCCAGCGTATCGCATTCAAACAGGTAAAACCCGCCCAACTGCTCCTTGGTTTCGGCAAAAGGGCCGTCCATCAGTTCAGCCTTGCCGTTGCGGATGCGGATGCTGGTGGCGGTTTCCACCGGTTGCAGGGCCTCGCCGCCCAAAAGCACACCATCGCTGGCATATGTCTGGCTGGCAGCCCCGTAACCGGCCAGCAGCTTGTCAAATTCCGGCGTACCCGGTTTCGGACCGGCATTGTCGTCTGCATAGATCAAAGCAAGATATTTCATAGCGTTTCCTTTACTATTAATGGTGGGAGTGTCCCCCCGTTGACGTCATTTTGCAATCTTTTAGAGCGTGTTGCGCCCAACCGGTTTCATGTATTCACTCGGTAGGCCGAGGCAGCGTTCGCACAAGCGAATGCGTTCGGGATGCCGGGTGAATGCAATTTGGTGCAACATGCTCTAGCCAAGATACGAATAAACGATCCCGACCACGCAGATCACCAGCGCGAATAGCGACCCGGTATTGCCGACAATGCGCAGCGGGTGCTTGGGCGCATCCGCCTTCAGGCCAAGCGGATGCAGCGCCCGCGACACCACCAGCAAAATACCGGCAATATGCAGCCACATGTCCCCGACCCCGCGCAGTTCCGCCATCAGCATCATCAACAGCACAATCGGCACCCATTCGATGAAATTGCCATGCCTGCGGATTTTTTCGTGCAATGCGACATCACCGGCATCACCGATCGATATGCCTTTTGCGGCACGGGTTTTGGTCACATTTACCCAAAGCATCAGCATCAAAACCGCCAATGGCACCGCGTATATCGGGGTAATCTCAAGTGTCATTTCTCTGTCCCTTTCCTTGTTGGTTGCGCAATAAAGACGAACGAAGTGGCGGCATTTCGACATATCCAGTGAAATAATTTGAAAAACCGCATTCCCCTATGCCCCGCCATGCCCTAAAAGGCGGCCAACAGCTGCCTTGGGGGATTTGGATGCAAGAGCCGCAGATTACCGACGAGTTGATTTCCAGCCACGGGTTGAGCAAGGATGAGTATGCCTTGGTCCTCGACATTATCGGACGCACACCGACGTATACCGAACTTGGTATTTTCTCGGCCATGTGGAACGAGCATTGTTCCTACAAGTCCTCGAAAAAATGGCTACGCACCCTGCCCACCAAAGGCCCGCAGGTCATTTGCGGCCCCGGCGAAAACGCGGGCATCGTCGATATTGGCGACGGGCAATGCGTGGTGTTCAAAATGGAAAGCCACAATCACCCCAGCTATATCGAACCCTATCAGGGCGCGGCCACCGGTGTTGGCGGCATCCTGCGTGATGTGTTCACCATGGGCGCGCGCCCGATTGCGGCGATGAATTCGCTATCCTTCGGTGAACCGGCCCATCCCAAAACACGCCAGCTGGTGCATGGTGTGGTCGAAGGTGTCGGCGGCTATGGCAACTGTTTCGGCGTGCCCACCGTGGGCGGCGAAGTGCGCTTTCATCCGGCCTATAACGGCAATTGTCTGGTCAACGCCTTTGCCGCCGGTCTGGCCGACACCGACAAGATTTTCTATTCCGCCGCCTCGGGTGTTGGCATGCCGGTTGTTTACCTTGGTGCCAAAACGGGGCGCGATGGCGTTGGCGGCGCAACCATGGCGTCCGCCGAATTTGACGACACCATCGAGGAAAAACGCCCCACCGTTCAGGTGGGTGATCCGTTCACCGAAAAGCGCCTGATGGAGGCCACGCTGGAACTGATGGCCACCGGTGCTGTGATTTCAATTCAGGACATGGGTGCGGCTGGTCTGACCTGTTCGGCCGTTGAAATGGGCGACAAGGGCGATCTGGGCGTGAAGCTGGATCTGGACCGCGTTCCGGTGCGCGAGGAAAACATGACGGCCTATGAAATGATGCTGTCGGAATCCCAGGAGCGCATGTTGATGGTGCTGAACCCCGAGCTTGAGGACGTCGCCAAAGCCGTGTTCGAAAAATGGGATCTGGATTTTGCCATTGTCGGTGAAACCATCGCCGAGGACCGCTTTGTCATCATGCACGGCAATGAACTCAAGGCCGATCTGCCGCTGAAGGCCCTGTCAGGCAACGCACCGGAATACGACCGCCCCTGGGTGGAAACTCCGCCCGCCGAACCACTGGCCGACGTGCCGGAAATCGACGCAATCGACGGGCTGCGCGCGCTGATCGCCTCGCCCAACTATGCCGCGAAACAGTGGGTTTACGAACAATACGACACCATGGTCATGGCCGATTCCGCCGTTCTGCCCGGCATCGGTGCGGGCGTGGTGCGGGTGCATGGCACCGACAAGGCGCTGGCGTTCACCTCGGATGTGACCCCGCGCTATGTGATGGCCAACCCGTTTGAAGGCGGCAAACAGGCAGTGGCCGAGGCCTATCGCAACCTCTGTGCTGTTGGCGCCAAACCGCTGGCCACCACCGACAATATGAACTTCGGCAATCCCGAAAAGCCCGAAATCATGGGCCAATTCGTCGGCGCGATCAAAGGC
>WGBJ01000264.1 GCA_015494385.1 Marinosulfonomonas sp. | reverse complement strand
GGTGATTGACCTGCTGCCCCATGTGGCACCGGCCCATGTTGAACGCATCGTTGCGCTGGCAAAATCAGGTGCCTATGACGGCGTTGTGTTCCACCGTGTGATTGACGAATTCATGGCCCAGACGGGGGACGTGCAATACGGCAAGCAGGGCGGTGATATTGCCGATGCGGGGCGGGGTGCTTCGGATATGCCCGACCTGAAGGCCGAGTTTTCCAACATCCCGTTCAAACTGGGCACTGTCGGCATGGCGCGGTCCAACAATCCGGATTCGGCCAACAGCCAGTTCTTTATCATGTTTGGACCGGCTAAAAACCTGAACGGGCAATATACCGTGGTTGGCCGTCTGATCGACGGTTTGCCAACGCTGTATAACATCAAGCTGGGCGACAAGGCGATGAACGGTCTGGTCACGGATCCCGACTATATGGCCAAAGTCACCGTTGTTGACGAATAAACCCTTGAAGGGGCGGGCCTGACGCACGTCCCTTCAAACCACCGTGAGCAGGCCTATCCTTGCGCCTGCCGCTCTGGCATCCTGCATCCACCCCAACCAGGAGGATGCCCCATGCGCCGCCATTTCCGCATATTCCCGTTGATTGCCGCCGTTGTCACAGCCCTTGCTACCACGGCCAGCGCCAATCCGGACCTTTGGAAATCGGAATGGCCCAACACCGATTTTTCCCGCAGCAGCGTGACAGACTGGAGCGAAATCCTGTCCGGTGGCCCGCCCAAGGACGGGATACCGGCCATCAGCAACCCGAAGTTTCGCAAGGTTTCATCCGAAACCCGCATTGAGCCGCGTGAACCGGTGATCACCGTTGAAATCAAAGGCCAGACACCACGCGCCTATCCGATCCGCTATCTGCTCTGGCATGAAATCGTCAATGATGTGGTTGGCGGGGTGCCGGTGGCGGTGACGTTCTGCCCGCTGTGTAATTCGGGCATGGTGTTTGACCGGCGGGTTGGTGGCAAGGTGCTGGATTTCGGCGTGTCCGGCAAGCTGCGCAATTCGGACATGGTGATGTATGACAAACAGACCGAGAGCTGGTGGCAACAGGCGATCGGCACCGGCATTGTCGGGGCAAACAAGGGCAAGGTTTTGAAACAACTGCCCAGCTGGATGGAAAGTTGGGGCGAGTTCAAGACCCGCAACCCCGATGCATTGGTGATGGACGAACCCGACTGGAGCCGCAGCTATGGGCAGAACCCTTACGTCAGCTATGACAGTTCCGCGCGGCCCTTTTTGTTCAACGGGGAAATGCCGCCGCATGGTATTCCGCCCCTGATGCGGGTGGTGCGGGTTGGCAAGCGGGCGTGGCCGATGAACCGGTTAAGTGCCGAGGGCGAAGTGCGCGAGGCGGGGCTGGTGATCAGCTGGGCGTCGGGTCAGGCCTCGGCGCTGGATACGCGGCGGATTGGCAAGGGCAAGGATGTTGGCACGGTACGGGTGCGCGACGCCAGGGGGCGCGATGTGCCGCATGATGTGATGTTCGCCTTTGCGTTCCATGCGTTTTTCCCGAACGGGGAATGGATGTTGGCTAATTGAGGGCTGCGCCCGCTTAAAGCGCTTTGCGCTTGATCTGAAACGGCATGACCGCCGAACGCCATTGTTTTGGTAATCGCTGCCTCGGCGGTCCTGTCGATGCTTGTATCAAATAAAACGCAAAGCGCTGTAATATTTGGTAAATCCCCCTCGGTCCCCCTGAGGGGGGAGGCGACGGGGCACTGTTTGTGTATTGCCGGAGGCGGCCCCGTGGTGTTGGGGGCGGGAGCCTCCGGCGGGGATATTTTTACAAAAGAGAAACTATGAAGTGAGGGTGATCAGCGCGTGGCGTTTTTTGCCTGCTGACAGTTTGATGGCTGTGTCCAGATCGGCAGCGGTGATCATCTGGCCGGCGCTGGTGACAGGCTCATCATTCATCCTGGCACCGTTCTCGGCGATCAGGCGTTTGGTGTCCTTGCCGGATTTGGCCAGACCGGATTTGACGAACAGTTGCACGATGGAAATGCCATCGCCAATATCGTCCGCTGTCAGCGACAGGGTGGGCAGATCATCGCCCACGCCGCCCTTTTCAAACACTTCGCGCGCCGTGGCTTCGGCGGTTTTGGCGGCCTCGGCCCCATGCGCCAGTGTGGTGACCTCGTTGGCAAGGCGGATCTTGGCCTCGTTGATCTCGGCCCCTTCCAGCGCGCCAAGGCGTTCACATTCCTCGACCGGCAGTTCGGTATACAGTTTCAGGAAACGGCCAACATCGGCATCCGTGGTGTTGCGCCAGAATTGCCAGAATTCGTAAGGGGAGCGCATGTCGGCATTCAGCCAGACCGCGCCATCCTGCGATTTGCCCATCTTCTTGCCGTCCGAGGTTTCCAGCAGTGGCGTGGTCAGGCCAAAAATCTGGTTATCCAGCACGCGGCGGGTCAGGTCGATCCCGTTGACGATATTGCCCCATTGGTCCGAGCCACCCATTTGCAGCAAACAGCCATAGCGGCGGTTAAGCTCAAGGAAATCATAGGCTTGCAGGATCATGTAGTTGAATTCGAGGAACGACAGCGACTGTTCGCGGTCCAGCCGCGATTTGACGGATTCAAACGCCAGCATCCGGTTGACCGAAAAATGCCGCCCGATGTCGCGCAGGAACGACAGGTAGTTCAGATCATCCAGCCATTCGGCGTTGTTGACCATTTTCGCGTCCGTCTCGCCATCGCCAAAACGGACATAGCTGGAAAACACCTGCTTGATGCCGGCGATATTGGCGTTGATCTGATCCTCGGTCAGCAGCGGGCGTTCATCGGCGCGGAAACTTGGATCCCCCACCTTGGTGGTGCCACCGCCCATCAGAACAATCGGTTTATGGCCGGTTTTCTGCAACCAGCGCAGCATCATGATCTGGATCAGACTGCCCACATGCAGCGATTTCGCCGTGGCGTCAAAGCCGATATAGGCCGGAACCACCCCGTTTATCAGGGCTTCATCCAATGCCTGGTAATCGGTGCAATCAGCAACAAAGCCGCGTTCCAGCATCACCCGCATAAACTCTGATTTGGCGTGGTAGGTCATGGTATCAAATATCCGTTCTCATGTGCGTTGCGCCCTGATATATCGGGGACAGCGGCGAAGGGAAAGAGGATGTTGAAAACAGGACCGGTCTGGGCGCTTGGCGCGATGTCGGGCACCTCGCTTGACGGGGTGGATGCGGCGATGCTGCTGACCGATGGCGAGGCGATTTTCGAGTTTGGCGAAACCGCCTATCAACCCTATCCGGACAAGGACCGGCAGGTGATTTCCGCAGCTTTTGGCAAATGGCCGGGGGAGGCGGGTGTCGATGCGGCAACCGAATTGGTCGAGGCCACCCATGCCGAGGTTCTGTCCGGTTTCAAAAAGGCCGAACTGGTGGGGTTTCACGGCCAGACGCTGGCGCATGACCCCGGCAGGCGCGGCACCCATCAGACGGGCGACGGGCAGCGGTTGGCGGAATTGCTGAACAAACCGGTGGTCTGGGATTTTCGCAGCAGTGATGTGGAAATGGGCGGGCAGGGCGCGCCGCTGGCGCCGTTTTTCCATTTTGCCTGTGCCAAATGGATCAAGGCCGATGCGCCGTTGGTGTTCTTGAACCTTGGTGGTGTGGGCAATGTGACATGGGTGGACCCCTCTAAATCGACGCCCGAGGAAGAGGGCGCGCTGTTGGCATTTGATACAGGCCCCGCCAATGCGCCGATCAATGATCTGGTGGCGCAGCAGTTGGGGCTGGACTGTGATCGTGACGGGGAGCTGGCGGCAAAGGGCACGGTGGATATGGCACTGGTGCGGGCGTTTTTGAAGCGGGGGTATTTCCATCAGGTTCCGCCGAAATCGCTGGACCGGAACGAATTTGACGATCTGTTGCAACAGGTGTCCGGCCATTCGGATGCCGATGCGGTGGCCACGCTGACAGCGATTGCCGCGGCGTCAGTGGGCAAGGGGATGGAACATTGCCCCGTGCCGCCCAAGCGGGTGCTGGTCTGTGGTGGCGGGCGGCATAATCCGATGCTGATGGCGTTGCTGGCAGGGGTGCTGAAATGTCCGGTTCTGCCGGTCGAGGATGTGGGGCTGGACGGTGATATGCTGGAGGCACAGGCGTTCGCCTATCTGGCGGTGCGGGTGCTGCGGGGGTTGCCGACCTCGGCGCCGATGACCACGGGTGTGGCGGCGGCGGTTGGCGGTGGCAGGATCAGTTATCCGTGAACTGCGGTGCAGAGTTTGAGATGTCCTGTAAACGGGTGTAGCCCATGGAACAAGGACGGGAAGCCTAGCGCGGAATTTCGAAACCCTCGTGCGCCATTTCGAACCCTTCGAACCGAAAGGCCGGAGAAACGGTGCATCCGACCAAAGTATAATCACCGGTGCTGCGGGCGGCCTGCCAATGGTGGGTGGGAACGATCAGTTGCGGGGACTGGCCGTTCAGAACATCCGGCCCGAGGATGTAATCGCGGGCCGGGCCGGCGTCGGTTTCTGCCATGCTAAGGGTCAGTGGCGCACCAGCATAGAAGTGCCAGATTTCGACAGCATCAATCCGGTGCCAGCGGCTGACTTCGCCGGCTTTCAGCAGGAACAGGATTGCGGTGCCGTCGGGGCGTGAGCCGTCGGCAGCATCGGCGATCCATGTTTGCCGGTAATGCCCCCCTTCGGGATGGGGGGACAGGTTTAGCTGTTGGATGATGCGATCTGCAGTATCTGGCATGGTATAATCCTAATAGGCCGCGGAATCCGCCGGGCCGCTGGTCTGGTTGTTGTCAGCCGCCCCCTTGCTGACCCGCGCCAGCATGCCCTGTTCGCTTTTGCGCAAATAGGCTTCCAGACGCCGCAAGGAGGGGTTGTTTGATTTGATGAACAGGACTGCCTCTTGCATAGCCTTGAGCAGCATGTCCTCGGGGATCAGTTGGGGCAGCGGTGTGTTGGGCGGGCCTTTTGTAAGCGGAGCCGTAACAACCATTAACCCGGGAACGGCGCGCATTTTTGGTGCTGTGCCAGGCATATTCCAGCGCGGGCCGGCAAGATAGACGGCCGCATACATGATCTTGGCCTTGATTGCCGGTGTGCCGTCAACTCGCAGGGCGTCATAGAACATGCGGTGGACGTTCTGCCAGATATCCGAGTGGTATTGCGGCAAGGTTTCGTTGCCGACCCCGCAATAGGCATCATGCAGGGTCGCGGCATTCAGAAATTCGCGGCTGCGCGGGGCGCCGATTGTTTTAAAGAACATTTTCGGGATCGAGGCCCCGTCGGTCAAGGTGCCCGAGGGGGCAATCCATTTGTTCGGGCGGGCATCGATAAATTCGATTTCCTTTGCCGTACGAAAGAACGGCAGCGGGCGGTTTTTAAGCCGGATCGCGCGGGATTTCAGTACAACAGGGGCGTTGATATAGTTGCATTTTCCGGCGCTTTTGCTTTCGCAGGGGTTGGCTGGGAGCACTGGAACACGGGCGTCCTTCATTTCCTGCGTTTCGGGGATCGGAACAACACATGCCGAGGTGAGCAGGGCAAGAACAAGCAGGGATTTGTGCAACGGGGACTCCTGAAAATATCAGAGCGTTAAAAGGATTAAAGCCGGATATTGCCGCGAATTGGGCTTTCTTACAAGCTGGCCTATTAGCCAAGTCGGCAGAATTGTGCCTGTACCAAGGGTGGCGCAACCGTGAACCGGTTGCGCCGGAGTTGTTATTTCAAAACCGAGCGTCCGGCATATTCGGCGCTTTCGCCCAGCATTTCCTCGATCCGGATCAACTGGTTGTATTT
>WGBJ01000263.1 GCA_015494385.1 Marinosulfonomonas sp. | reverse complement strand
TGGTTCACCATCTTGGTCAACTGCCCCGATCCGCTTTCGCCCAAACGACGGCACGTGCGGGCATAGGCGTCGATCACCGGCTCGGCACGCGCGTAGGCATCTTCATCCCCGCCGCACATGACTGACAGGATACCGTTTTCCGCCCCCGCCTGCCCGCCGGAAATTGGCGCATCCACAAAACTGATCCCCAGCTCTTTGGCCGCGGCATACAGCTCGCGCGTCACCTTGGCCGAAACCGTGGTGTGATCGACAAACACGCTGCCCGCCGACATACCGGCAAAAGCCCCGTCATCGCCCAGACAAACGCCGCGCAGATCATCGTCATTGCCAACGCAGGACATCACAAATTCACACCCTTCGGCCGCTTCGCGTGGAGTGGCGGCAAACCTCCCGCCAAATTCCTTGGCCCATTTTTCGGCCTTGGCCGTGGTGCGGTTGTAAACACATACCTCGTGACCGGCGGCCACCAGATGCCCTGCCATCGGATATCCCATCACTCCGAGACCCAAAAACGCGACTTTTGCCATTGTTCATTCCTTTGAATTGTCATGCCATGCCTGACCCTGTATTGAACGTCAGGTAAAGCCCCGTCAAGAACGGGCATGTATCAATACAAACCGGGAAATCAGGTTGATGGCATTCGTATTCCGCTGGCTTATCCGCATCTTGGTCGGACTTTTCGCGCTGACCTTGCTGGTGGCGGGGACGGTCTATTACCTCGCCTCGCGCTCCCTGCCCGATTATGATGCGACGCATCAGGTGGCGGGAATTTCCGGCAAGGTGGAAATCGTGCGCGATAACGCCGATGTGCCGCATATTTTCGCCGACAACGACCGCGATGCGTTCTATGCGCTTGGATTTGCCCATGCACAGGACCGGTTGTGGCAAATGACCATGCTGCGGCGCACCGCACAGGGGCGGCTGTCGGAACAGTTTGGCCGACGGACGCTGGAAATAGACAAACTGATGCGGCGTCTGGATATCTACAATCTGGCGGTGCGCTCGGTTCAGGTGCAGGATGCGAAAACCCTTTCGGCGCTCAGGGCCTATTCCAGCGGGGTCAATGCGTGGCTGACCGAGATCAACAAGGGCGCATTGGGGCGTGGGGCGCCTGAATTTTTCCTGTTCACCAATGAAATTGCGCCGTGGCAACCCGCCGATTCAATCGCGATCATAAAATTGATGGCCCTGCAAATGTCCAGTCAACTGGAGCAAGAGGTGCTGCGCGCCCAGACCACTTTGATCCTGTCGCCCGAGCGGGTACTCGATATTCTGCCCGATGCCCCGAACACCACCACCATCGCCGCCCTGCCGAAATACGCCAGCCTGTTCCCGACTGTGCCACGCTATGCCAGCACAGGTCCAACCCCCTATGATCCGCTTTCCCCCTTCAAACCGCGCGCCTTTGCCGGTGCCTCGAACGCATGGGCGGCGGCGCCCTCCCGCTCGGCTGCCGGTGGCACACTGCTTGCCAATGATCCGCACTTCGGGTTTTCGGCCCCCTCGCTCTGGTATCTGGCGCGGCTGGAACTTGGGCAGGGCGGCATTATCGGCGGCACCATCCCCGGTGTTCCCGCCATCCTGACCGGCCGCAGTGATTATCTGGGCTGGGGATTTACCGCCGCCTATGTCGATGATCAGGATGTCTATATCGAGAAACTGAACCCTGATAACCCCGATGAATATCTGGGGCCTGACGGGTATAAACCCTTTGTCACGCGGGATTCGATCATACGGATCAAGGATGAAGGCCCCCTGACCCTGAAACTGCAATGGACCGATAATGGCCCTGTCCTGCCGGGCAGCCATTACGATCTGGGCAGCATTACCCCCGCAGGTCATGTCACGACGGTTGCCTGGACAGCCCTGAGCCCGGCAGATACCTCGGTTTCGGCCATTCTGGGGCTGATGCAGGCCACATCTATCGGCAAGGCCATGGCCAGCACCAAAGGATACCTTGCCCCCGCGATGAACCTTGTGTTGGCGGACGGGGACAGTGTGGCGATGAAAACCATCGGTGCCATTCCGAAACGCAGCCCCGATCACCAGACACAGGGCCGCATGCCATCGCCCGGCTGGATTGCGCACAACCGTTGGCAAGGGCGAATGCCCTATGTGGACAATCCCACCTTTACCAACCCCGAAGGCGGTATAATCGGCAATACCAACAACAAAATGATCGACCGCCCCTTCCCGCGCAATGTCAGTTATTACTGGGGCGATACCCAGCGGGTTTTGCGCTGGAAACGCCTGATGCAAAGCCGCGAGGTACATACCCGCGAAAGCTTTATCGAGGCGCAGCTGGACACCGTCAGCTATACCGCCCGTGCCCTGCTGCCGTTGGTGGCGGCAAACCTGTGGTTCACCGGCGAGGCTGCCCCCGAAGGCACGCCCGAGCGCCAGCGCCAGCGCGCGCTGGACCTGCTGGCCAACTGGAACGGGGAAATGAACGAACACATGCCCGAGCCGCTGATCTATGCGGCCTGGATGCGCGCCTTGCAGGATCGTCTGATCCGCGATGAAATGGGGCCGCTGGCTGGAAAGTTCACCCATGTGCAACCCCTGTTCATCGAACGGGTCTTCCGCAACACCTATGGCGCGGGCGCATGGTGCGACATCCTGCAATCCGCCGCCACCGAAAGCTGCACCGACATTGCCCGCATGGCGCTGGATGACGCGCTGTTGTGGATCGGGGAAAACTACAGCACCAACCTCGAGGCGCTGCGTTGGGGCGATGCCCATCAGGCCACCCATGACCATTCCGTGCTGGGGGAAATTCCGGTGCTGAAGTGGTTTGTGAACATCCACCAGTCCACATCCGGTGGCGACAACACTTTGCAACGCGGGTTGACCCGTGGCGGCAATGTAAAACCCTTTAAAAACGTGCATGGTGCCGGTTTTCGCGGGGTTTACGATTTCGCAGATCCGGACAGTTCGGTGTTTGTGATTTCGACCGGCCAGTCAGGACACCCCCTGTCACGCTTCTACGACAATCTGGGCGAACTGTGGCGGCGCGGGGAATATATCCCGATGTCCCTGGACCCCGAACTGGCCCGTGCGGCCGCCGCAGGCATTACGGTGCTGGAGCCCGCTGGCAGCGAGTAACCCCTGCCCCGGACCTGATCCGGGGCCTTCACTTCACTTTCACATCTCGCGGAAGTTCTTTTCCTGACGGGCGGTCCACAGCACAGTCAGCTTAAACCCTTCTTCGGTCTGGTCCTCCTGCATGACCACACCTTCCTGAAACAGCCACGCGCGTTTGCGCCCGTCGCTAAAGGGGATCAGCAATTCGCGTTCGGTTTTCGGATCGGTCAGGGCGGCGGAAATCGCCTCCAGCAA
This sequence comes from Marinosulfonomonas sp., assembly GCA_015494385.1. GTDB lineage: Bacteria > Pseudomonadota > Alphaproteobacteria > Rhodobacterales > Rhodobacteraceae > Profundibacter. Next base: position 7,105 of record WGBJ01000263.1, on the reverse strand, counting down.
GTCCTCCATCCCCTGCCCCGTGATCGCTGACACCGCAAATTTATCGTCCTTGCGGGCGGCTTTTTCCAGCAATGCCTCTTGTTCCCCGGGGGGCAGCAGATCCAGCTTGTTCCAGACCTCGATCATCGGCGCGTCATCGGCCACGCCCAGCTGCTCCAGAATGGTCGCCACGTTGCGCGCCTGTTCCACCGTGTTGGGATGCGAGATATCGCGCACATGCACCACCAGATCGGCGTCCAGCACTTCTTCCAGCGTGGCGCGAAAGGCCGCGACCAGTTCGGTTGGCAGTTCGGAAATGAAACCCACCGTGTCGGACAGGATGATTTCCTGCCCCGATGGCAATTCCACGGACCGCATGGTCGGGTCCAGCGTGGCAAACAGCATGTCCTTGGCCATCACGGTTGCGCCGGTCAGACGGTTGAACAGGGTGGATTTGCCCGCGTTGGTATAGCCCACCAGCGCCACCACCGGAAACGGCACCTTCTTGCGCGATGCGCGGTGCAATTCGCGGGTTTTCACCACTTTGGACAATTGGCGTTTGATACGGGTGATCGCGTCGTCAATTGCGCGGCGGTCGGCCTCGATCTGGGTTTCGCCGGGACCGCCGACAAAGCCAAGCCCGCCGCGTTGGCGTTCAAGGTGGGTCCAGGCGCGCACCAGACGGGTGCGCTGATAGGACAGCGCTGCCATTTCCACTTGCAACACCCCTTCACGGGTGCGGGCGCGGTCGGAAAAAATTTCAAGGATCAGACCGGTGCGATCCAGAATTTTGACGCCCCACTCTTCTTCAAGGTTGCGCTGCTGCACCGGCGTCAATGCGCCATCAATCAGCACCAGTTCGATTTCCTCGGCCTCGAAGATGGCTTTCAATTCGGCAATCTTGCCTTTGCCGAACAGAACACCGGACTGCACGCTGCGCAGCGGAATGATGTCCGCGCCAACGATCTCCATTTCGGGCATGGCTTTGGCCAGGGCCACGGCCTCGTCCAGCGCGGCCACCGGATCGCGGCGCGCGTTGTCGAATTTCAGTTCGGGATGCAGAACCCATGCGCGGGTGTTGCGCGGGGGATCAATTTCCATCGGCGCTTATTCTTCTTCGCCGTCATACAGGTTGATCGGCGCGCCTGGCATGATGGTGGAAATCGCGTGTTTGTAAACCAGCTGCGCCTGCCCGTCGCGACGCAACAGAACGCAGAAGTTGTCAAACCATGTGATGACCCCCTGCAGTTTCACACCGTTGATCAGGAAAATCGTTACCGGAATTTTGGTTTTCCGCACATGATTCAGGAATACATCTTGCAGATTCTGTCTGTCGGCAGCCATTGGTCTTTCGCCTTTTTATTGTGGTCTGCCCCTGTTGGGCAATTAACTGTTCTACACAGGCGCAAGTATGAAGAGGCTTTGAGATAGATTCCAGCCCTAAAATCAGTCCCCTAGGGCATAAAACGGCAAACTGTTGTTCAGGAACGCCACAATGAGGGGTTTAGAAGGGCGATAATGGCAAGGGTTTCCAGCCGCCCCAGCACCATCGCCGCCGCCAGAATGAGTTTGGCGACCGCATCCAGATCCGTGTAAAACAGCGGCATTTCGGCGGCAACACTTGCAAGCGGGCCTGTGGTGGACAATGCCGAAACGGTGAAAACCATCGCTTCCTCGAAGGGTTGTCCGGTCAGTGAAAGCGCCAGCATAACCAGCGCAACCGACATGCAGAACAGCATGAAAAACACCCAAGAAATCTGTGCGCCCGAGCGGCGGATATAGCGGGCTTGCGCGCCTGATCCGGCCACGCTGGAAGGGTGCAGCAGGCGGTCAATCTCGCGGCTGCCGTGTTTATACAGCGCATAGATCCGCATCAGCTTGACCCCGCCGGCCGTGGTCGCGACCCCGCCGCCGATGATGGCCAGCCCCAACAGGATCAACCCCGGGGTTTGCAGGCCCGACCAACTGCGCGCATCGGCCCAGTCCGTGGATTGAAAACCGGTTGTCGTGAGAAACGACATCACCGTAAACACCGACCCCCAAAGGGCGCGCGCGGCCGCCATCAGATCGGTTTCGCCATCTGCATCATAGGCAGCAATCCAGTGGCGCAAAAACAGGATGGCCGGGATCATCAGCACCAGAAACAGCCCCATGCGGAATTCCGGATCTTTTGGCAGTTGCCGCCAGCCGCCTGCCTGTGAATCCCTGAAAAAGGTCAGGCGCGAGATGGCAAAAATCATAAAGCCAAAGATCAGAACCTCGCCGGTGATGCTGCTTCCGGCCGAGTTTTCGACACCCCCGATCGGGGAAATGCCGCTGGTGGCCAGCGTCGACATGGCATGGCTGACCGCAACCAAAGGCGGATCACCGGAAACCAGCAGGGCAATCCACAGGATCATGGTCAGCCCCGCATAGATCGGAAACAACTGCGCGGTATACTGTGTCAGGCGCTTTGACGGGTTGGCTGTGCCGGTGATTTGCGTGAAATTGCTGTTGCCGCTGTTTACCGCTGTTACCTCGAACCCGCCCAGATTAAGCGGGGCAAGGATTGCAACCGCCGTGACCCAAACCAGAAACCCGCCCATCCAGCCAACCAAAGCCCGCCACAGGTGCAGAGCATCCGGCAGGCGCTGTGGTTCAAACAGGGTGGCCCCGGTGGTGGTCAGTGAGGAAACCATCTCGAAATAGGCATTCAGAAATGTTGTGGTGCGCAGGGATTCGTAAAACGGAATGGCCAGCATCACCGGCAGAACGGTAAAGGCACCAAGCAAAGCCAGAAGGTGCGAGCGCGCAAGGTTGCTGCTTTTGCCGTGCGACGTGGCGATGCCGATCATCGCTGTCAGGATTAAAAACAGCGTCCCCCCATACAGAAACACCCTTGCCACATGCAGATCATCCCCGACATAGGCATAGATTGCCGGAACAAACATGGCACCCGCCCCGATCCCCATGAGAATAACCAGAAATGGCAGATTTAACAGGCGTTTGAACATCAGGGATCCCTAGAAAAAGTCGATAGAGACCTGCAACATCCGCTCCACTTCGGGGACATCATCGGGCATGGAAAACAGGACAATAATGTCCCCTTCCTCGATACGGGTGTCGCCACGGGGGCGGACAATTTTGCCGTCTTTCATAATCGCCCCGACCAGCACACCTTCGGGGAAATCAATGTCGGCAATTTTCTTGCCGGTAATCGGGGATGTCGACATCACCTGTGCCTCGATCACCTCGGCTTCGGCATCGCCAATGGAATAAACTGCCCGCACCCGCCCGTGACGGATGTGGCGCAAAATGGAACTGACCGTGGTGGCACGCGGGTTGATATAGGCGTCGATGTTCATCGGTTTCATCAAGGGCACCAAGGATGGGTCATTCACCAGACAGATTGCCATTGCGCAGCCTTCGGCCTTGGCGCGCACAGCGGCCAGAATGTTGGTTTTATCGTCATCCGTGACGCAAAGAATGGCATCGGCGCGGTCAATCCCCGCTTCTTTCAGCAATTCGGCACTCAGCCCGTCACCGTGCAGCACGATGGTTTTTTCCAGCGCATCCGCTGCAACCTCGGCGCGGGCGCGGTCCTTTTCGATGACCTTGGCGCGGATTCTGTCTGCGCGCTTTTCCAGTGCCTCGGCAACCGACAGACCGACATTCCCGCCCCCCAGAATGACGATGCGATCCTGTTTTTTGTTTGTCTTGCCAAACACTTCAAGGGTGCGCGTCACATCCTCGCTGTTGGTGAAAATATAGATTTCATCGCCTACAAATACCTGATCACCGGCGTCAGGGGCAAACAATGTTCCTTCGCGGCGGATGCCGACAACAATGGCGCTAAGGGTGGAAAACAGATCGGTCAGCTGGCGCAGCGGGGTGTTGACCACCGGACAATCGTCCTCGATCAGTATGCCCAGCAATTCTGTTTTCCCGTCCAGAAAACTCTCGGTATCAAAGGCAGCCGGGGCAGACAGACGTTGCAAGGCGGCCTCGGCCACTTCGCGTTCGGGGCTGATCACCACGTCGATCGGCATATGTTCGCGGCGGTACAGATCGGAGTAAATTGCGGTCAGATAGCTTTGGGCCCGCAGGCGGGCAATCTTGCGCGGGATTTCAAATACCGAATGGGCCACCTGACAGGTGACCATGTTTACCTCGTCGGAATAGGTGGCGGCAATGATCATATCGGCATCCCGCGCCCCTGCCCGATCCAGCACATCGGGGTAGCTGGCAAAACCGGCAATACCCTGCACATCCAGCGTTTCCGTGGCGCGGTGCACCAGTTCGGGATTGTTGTCGACAACCGTTACGTCGTTGTTTTCACCCGACAGATGGCGGGCGATCTGCCATCCGACTTGACCAGCACCGCAAATGATAACCTTCATCACACCACCTTTTAGAACCGTAAGGCCCAATCCATGCCAGATGCACCGTCAGGCGTCAATCTGAACCACAAGAAACAACGCTGAACGGGCAACCACAGACCGGACCTATTCCTTGACCGGATCATCCACATGCGCCACCCGTGCGCCGCCTTTGCTGGATGTGACAATACCCAGCGACTTCAGCTTGCGATGTAGGGCCGAGCGCTCCATACCGACGAAACTGGCGGTGCGGCTGATGTTGCCGCCAAAGCGGTTGATTTGGGTCATCAGATATTCCTGCTCGAACATCTCGCGGGCCTCGCGCAGGGGCAATGTCGCCAGACCGGACGACAGGACCACGCGCCCCTCGCCTTGGGATGTGTCTTCGGTCGTGGGCAGTTCCTTGACCGTGATCGGGCCACTGTCAGCACCAAGGATCAGGATGCGTTCGACCACGTTCTTCAACTGCCGCACGTTGCCGGGCCAGTGCATGGTTTGCATCAGGGCCTGGGCCTCTTCCGACAAGGGACGCAGTGGCAGACCCTGTGTCTTATTCAGTTCGGCAATGAAATGCTCGGCCAGCAGCGGAATATCCTCGCGACGTTCTTCCAGCGAGGGCACATGGATTGGAACCACATTCAGCCTGTGAAACAGTTCCTGCCGGAAGTTTCCGGCGGCAATTTCGGCATCGAGGTTCTTGTTTGTGCTGGAAATAACCCGCATATCCACGCGCACTTTGTCGGACCCGCCAACCCGCAGGAACTGCTGATCCACCAGAACCCGCAGGATTTTGGATTGTGTGCCCAGTGGCATGTCCGCCACCTCGTCAAAATACAGCACCCCGCCGTGTGCCTGTTCCAGCAAGCCCGGCTCGACCCCGCGATCAGGCGTTTCGCGTCCGAACAGCACTTCTTCCATACGGTCCGGCTCGATCGAGGCGGAATTGACCGAAATAAACGGCCCCGAGGCCCGTGGGGAATTGGCATGGATATAGCGGGCGGCAACTTCCTTGCCCGCGCCGGCAGGGCCGGTCAGCATGACGCGCCCGTTTGAATTGGTCACCTTGTCCAGGTTGGATTTCAGCGCCTTGAAGGCGGCACTTTCGCCCAGCATTTCGGCGCTACCGGTTTCGCCGCGCTTCAGTTTCAGGTTCTCGCGCCGCAGGCGGGATGTTTCCATCGCCCGGGCCACAACCACCATCAACTGGTCAATATTAAAGGGCTTTTCGATAAAATCATACGCCCCCTGCTTGATCGCGGCGACCGCGATTTCAATGTTGCCGTGGCCGGAAATGATCACCACCGGAATATCGGGGTTGTCGCGTTTGACCGTTTTCAGAATGTCGATCCCGTCCATCCGGCTGTCCTTTAGCCAGATATCAAGGATCATAAGTCCCGGTGGCTCGGCGTTGACCTGTTTCATACAGTCATCCGAATTGGCCGCCAGACGGGTGGTATACCCCTCGTCCTTCAGGATATCCGCAATCAATTCACGAATATCGCGTTCATCATCAACAATAAGAATATCGCCCATATCAATTACCTCTGCTGTTGTCGTTGCTGCCGCTCACAAATTTGGCCGGCAAACGTATTTCGGCCCGTGCACCGGCACGGGTGTTTCCTTCAAAGATTTCGGCATCCCGCAAGATCAGCGTGCCACCGTGTTCCTCGATAATCTTTTTCACGATCGGCAGGCCCAGACCGGTGCCTTCCTCGCGTGTTGTCACATAGGGTTCAAACAGGCGCGCCCGGTCTTCGGGCAGGCCGATCCCATTGTCGGAAATGTTGATTTTGATCGCGCCGTCATCGGCTTTCATTTCCACATGGATTTCCGGTTTATACCCCTCGGGTGCCCCTTTTTTGCGCAAACTTTCAATAGCTTCGCCTGCGTTCTTGATCAGGTTGACCAAGGCTTGCGAAATCATGGTTGCATCGACTTCGGCCATCACCGGCTCATCCGGAAGGTCAGCCTTGATGGTCACATCCGGCATCGCACTTTCCTGCAATGTCACCGCATCGCGCAGGATTTTGGTCAGATCATGGGTGCGCAGTTCCGGTTCCGGCATACGGGCAAATTTGGAGAATTCATCCACAATCCGGCGCAAATCGCCAGTCTGGCGGATGATCACATCGGTATATTGCTCCAGCGTATCCGCCTGATCGCCCACCATCGGGGAAAACTTGCGTTTCAGCCGTTCGGCGGACAGCTGGATCGGGGTCAGCGGGTTCTTGATTTCATGGGCAATCCGGCGGGCCACATCTCCCCAGGCCGCCATCCGCTGCGCGGAAACCAGATCGGTAACATCGTCAAAGGCAATCACATAGCCCTCAAGCCGCCCGTCCTCGTTGCGCCGTGTGCTGATCCGCACCAGCAGGTTTTCCAGCTTGCCGTCGCGGGTCAGTTTGACTTCTTCCTGCACCACTTCGGTATTCTTGTCGCGCAGTTTTTGCAGCAGCGGGCCGAATTCCGGCACGGCCACGGTTATATCGCCGCTGTTTTCATCCGGCAGCGCCAGCAGACGTTCGGCCGAGCGGTTCACAAATGTGACCTTGCCATCGGCATCCACCCCGACGACCCCCGACGCGACCGAGGACAGCACGGAATCAAACAACCGCCTGCGGCGTTCAATCTGTCGTGTGTTTTCCAGCAGCGTATCGCGTTGCCCCTTCAACTGCCGCGTCATCTGGTTGAAATAGCGCCCCAGCATGGCAATTTCATCGTCGCCGGTTTCCTCGACAACCTGCACATCCAGATCCCCCGTCCCCACC
>WGBJ01000262.1 GCA_015494385.1 Marinosulfonomonas sp. | reverse complement strand
GCACTCTATATGGGTCGGAAATGCCCAGTTTGCCAAGCACTTCGCCCTCTAATCGTTCCATTATCGCGGCATCCTGATCGGATATGTGATCATATCCCAACAGATGCAGCACCCCGTGCACCAGCAAATGCGTCACATGGTCGGGTATTTCCTTGCCGGATTCAGCCGCCTCGCGCAGGCAAGTGTCATAGGAAATCGCAATATCGCCCAGTTCCACGGGCATCCCGCTTTGGTCCGGCACGGGCGGCAAAGGATGTTCCCCCGGCCGCGCCCGCTCTTCGCTTGGCCACGACAGCACGTTGGTTGGCGCCGGTTTGCCGCGAAATTCGGCGTTCAGATCGGCAATGCGTGCGTCATTGCAGGCCAGCAGGCCAATTTCAAACCCGTCCGGATCAATCCCCAGATGTTGCAAAGCCGTCGCGCCGGCCCGTTGTGCCAGAGCCTCGATATCCAGCGCCTGCCAGCGCTCATCCTCGATATTCACCCCGACGAGATCAGTTTCCATCGGCGTCATAGGCCTCGATAATTTTGGCCACCAACGGATGGCGCACAACGTCTTTGGCGGTGAAATAGTTGAAGTCGATCTTCTTGATCCCCTTCAACAACCTTTCAGCCTCGTGCAGACCACTGACGACACCGCGCTGCAAATCGACTTGCGAGCGATCCCCCGTGATCACCATCCGGCTGTCCTTGCCCAGACGGGTCAGGAACATTTTCATCTGCATGGATGTTGCATTCTGCGCCTCGTCCAGTACCACGAATGCCTCGGACAGGGTGCGCCCGCGCATGAATGCCAGGGGGGCGATCTCGATGCGCTTGTCCTCGATCAGTTTGGCCACATGTTTGCCGGGCAGGAAATCGGACAGGGCGTCATACAGCGGCTGCATATAGGGATCGACCTTGTCCTTCATGTCACCGGGCAAAAAGCCCAGCCGCTCGCCCGCCTCGACCGCGGGGCGCGACAGGATGATTTTGTCCACCTTGCCATCCAGAAACAGGTTCACCCCGACCGCAACCGCCAGATAGGTTTTGCCGGTGCCTGCCGGACCGATGCCGAAACACAGCTCGTTTTCAAACAGGGATTTGACATAGGCCTTCTGCGCCTCGGTGCGCGGCTCGACCAGTTTCTTGCGGGTGCGGATTTCCACAGGCCCGCCCTTGAACATCTCGATCTGTTCGCCATCCGGGGCCTTGTCCATCACCACCGAATCCCCCATGCGGATTTCGCCTTCGACATCGCCCATTTCCAGCGACCGGCCACTTTCCAGTCGTGCATACAGCGCGTTCAGCACGCGGGCGGCGGCAAGGGCCGCGTCCTCTTCTCCAATCAATGCCAGCCGGTTGCCACGGCGGGCAATCTGGATGGAAAACTGCTGTTCGATATGGGCAAGGTTGCGGTCATATTCGCCACAAAGGTCGATCAATAGACGGTTGTCGGGAAATTCCAGCAGAACCTCTTTCGGGGTGTCCGGCGGTGTTGCTGCGCTTATGGCCAATCAAATCTCCGTTTATCAAAACTTGCCCCGCGATGGTGCCAACTTGGACGCAGGCGCGCAAGGTGCAATCGGATCATTTCACAACAGGGTTACTTTTTCGCCTACAGCAATTCGCCGCCCAGCGAATTTGTTTCGCTGTTCACCACCCGAACCCGCCGGATTTCACCCGCCTGCAAATCCGGCCCCGCCACATGCACCGCATGCAAATGCTGGCTTTTACCGATCATCTGTCCGGCAAGGCGGCCTTTCTTTTCAAACAGAACGTCCACCTCCTGCCCCACCATCGCCTCTTGCAAGGCGCGTTGTTGTTTGGTCAGCAGGGCTTGCAACTGTTGCAAGCGCGCGTTCGCCACCTCGGCCGACACAAAACTGCGCTCGGCGGCAGGGGTGCCCGGACGGGCGGAATATTTGAACGAATAGGCCTGCCCGTAGTTCACTTCGCGGATCAGATCCATCGTTGCCTCGAAATCCGCGTCCTCTTCGCCGGGAAACCCGACGATGAAATCGCCGGAAATCAGGATGTCGGGGCGGGCGGCGCGGATGCGTTCGATCAGGCGGATATAGTGTTCGGCGGTGTGCTGACGGTTCATCCCCTTCAGCACCTTGTCACTGCCCGATTGCACCGGCAAATGCAGATAGGGCATCAGTTTTTCACACTCCCCATGTGCCGCAATCAGGTCATCCGACATGTCGTTGGGGTGGCTGGTGGTAAAGCGGATACGCTCCAGCCCGTCCACATCGTTCAGCGCCCAGATCAGTTG
>WGBJ01000261.1 GCA_015494385.1 Marinosulfonomonas sp. | reverse complement strand
ATGAGTATGTGACCTAGGGTCAGCCCGCAAACATCTCGCATTTATCCAGATCATCGCCGAAGAAAACCCAGCCAACCCCGACGACCCTGTTGTTTCGTCTTTGGGTGATGAAAAACCAGTCATTTCCAGCTTCGTCCACCAGTTCTTCGTGGAAGAAATCAATCTGGTCGCCTTTTTGCAGATGTCCGATCACATGGGAATCCACATGGCTGGTGTTGTGGATCGGCAGGGCTGGCCCCAGCCAACCAACGCAGGCGGATTCAAATTCGGTCGCATAGGGCAGGTCCAGCATTTGTTTGCGTTGCTCGATCAGATCGACATCCAGATGTTTGCGCTGATTGTCCACATGACACTCCAACGCCTTTTCGCGGTCCCGAACGTCGGCCAGAACATCGCGTTCCTGAGCATCCAGCCCGGGGTCGCTGGTAAAACAGCCTGCGTTTCCGAACACCGCCTGCCCCAAGGGTGAGGCAAAACAATATCCGTTGCGGGCAAACAGCAGATTGCGGGTGAACCAAAGGTCATCACACGGGCTAAAGGCTGCCGCCGGTGTGTATATGGAAATCAGTGTGGCGATGGTTAAAACAAGGCGCATGACACCCTCCCGATTTAGTCATCTCCCCATCGCCACAAGTTAAGCATAAAATCCTGTGCAAAGAAAGCTAGCGACCCAGACGTTCCTTAACATCAGCGGCAAAATCCTCGTACCGGCGCAGGGATTTCACATCGGCCTGCACATGTTGCCCCATCTTCTGCATGATCGGCAGATCGAACATGATCTGGTCCAGCATGTCGGGCGTTTCCACATCGACAATTGCCAGAACCTTGCGTTCGCCAACCACTTTCCACAGGTCCACCACCACGCCGGCCTCTTTGGCGCCCAGCGCGGCGTCTGCTTCTTCGGCCCAGATGGTAAACAGCCCCTGCTGGCCCATGTCCGCATCATATTCCACTGTAAAATCAATTCTATAGAGCATTGGTTTTCTCCTCCCTTTGGTAAATTATTTGTAGCGCCCGTGCCGTTGCAGCACTTCGATCTGGTATCCATCCGGGTCAGCGACAAAGAAAAACCGCGCCAACAGCGCCCCGTCGCGTTCGAATTCGACAATCTTGCGCGGCTCCAGCCCTGCGGATTGAAAACGGGCGTGTTCGGCGTCCAGATCATCGACCACAAAGGCAATATGCCCGTATCCGTCGCCCAGATCGTAAGGTTCGGAACGGTCCTTGTTCACGGTCAGCTCCAGCTCGAAATCCGCGTCCTGATTGCGCAGATAGACCAGTGTGAAACTGTCGAAATCCAGCCGGTCCGCAATCTCCAGACCAAAGGCCTGTTTGTAGAAATCGACCGATCGCGCCTCGTTCAGCACGCGGATCATGGAATGGATTGCTTTGGCCATATTTTTCCCCTGCCTTTGCTGTCTGTTGCAAAACACCCTAGCAGAGCGGGAAATGGCGTGGGTAGTAGCGGAATACTACAGGATTATTCAGCGGCAATGCCGGTCAGTTCGCGGTGCTGGTGCTTTAGGCAGGCACAGCGCAAAAGCGAGGTGAAATTGGGGGCCTCGCCCCTGAGCTCCAGCACTTCGGAATGAAGGGCGGACAGGAATTGCGGGGTCGTCACCCCTTCGCTGGCCGCGATATCATCGACCATATTCCAGAAGGTTTTCTCCAGCCGGATGCTGGTGCTTTGTCCGTTCAGGCGCAACCGCCGTGTGACCGGTTCGTAATCATCCGGATCTTGCCCTGCAAAAATCTCGCACATTTTTTTACCCCCCCATGCAACAACACAGGGTTCTATTGTGCTCAATCCAGCTCCTGTTGCAACAGGTTTAGAATTCGTAGCGCATCCCGACGCGCACACGCCTGTCATCAAACGACACCTTGACCCGGTCAAACGCAACCCCGACCAGCGCACCGGCAAGCACCTGCCCGACCGTGTGGTTGTCGCCATCCACCCGCGATGCCCCGACCAGTGCAGCCAACCCGAATGCCAGAATCTTGCCGCCCTTCGTGTGCATACATTGCCGCGACAGGTAGCTGGCCCCGTAGAACGCAGCGGCTGTATGTCCCGAAGGGAAACCGTGCGTGCCGCCATTGGGCCGCTGGTTGATTGTCGCATTGCCCAGCGCGTGTTTGCTGGCCTGAACCGCAACTTCCTGACCGATGAGCCGCAAGGCTGCGGGGCCAAAATCGTGCTTTTGGGCGGCACAAACCAGCGCCACTGCCGGCAATGCAATCTGCAACACGTCCCCTGTTTTTGTAAAATTGTCACCCGCCTGTGCAGGTGTGATCAGGCTGCACACAACTACTGCAGCGGCGAACCGCTGCACAAACCGTTTAAATATCATTATTGTCGTTCCCTTACTGTCCCTTTAGCCGGCAATTATCTTGCCATACGAGGGAACCGATAGGGCCCGCACGACACCGGGGTAAATAAACCCAAGTTGATAAAAAGCCTCATAAACCAAATGCCTATGCTGTTTTATCCTGTCATTTTCTGACAAGAACCTGTGTTACCCCTGACGGACAAGCATTTCACAGGAGAACACATGTCTGAAAACTGGATTGCCGTTGCCTCGGCCGAACATGTCCGTATTGGCCACGCGGCGGGTTTTATGCAGGTGAACCACGGCAAATTAGCCCCGTTGCGACGTATCCACCCCGGGGACCGCGTGGTTTATTATTCCCCCAGTGAAGTGCTGCGCAAACCGGACGGGTTGCAATCCTTTACCGCCATAGGAGTGGTCCTGAACAATGAGCCATATCAGGCCTCAATGCATGGCGGGAAGTTTCACCCCTACCGGCGGGATGTGGATTGGTATCCGGCGCGGGAAACCCCGATCCGCCCGTTGCTTGATCATCTTGAATTTACACAGGGCAAACAGAACTGGGGATATCAAATGCGGTTTGGCCTGTTCAAAATCAGCCCAGGGGATATGGATTTGATCGCCGAATCCATGCAGGCCAAGCGGCCTTAGTGATCCCCCGAACACAGGCTGTGATCGGCCAGCGTTTCCAGAACCGCACAATTGGCCAGCTTGCCTGCCTCGCAATTGGAGATGCGTTTCAGTTCCTTTTCAAGCCGCTTCATCTTGGCAATCTTTGCCTTCACCCCGGCCAGATGCCGCGCGGCAATACCGTGTGCGTCGCTGCATTCCCCTTCGGGATGCTGGCTTAGCTCCAGCAATTCGCGCGTGTCGTTCAGAGAAAACCCCAGATCACGCGAATGGCGGATAAAGGAAAGCCGCCGGAACCCTTCCTGCGTATAGCGCCGTTGGTTACCATCCGAGCGTTCCGCCGGTGCAATCAGCCCGATCTGTTCATAGTAGCGGATGGTCGGAATTTTAACGCCCGTCTGGCGGGACAATTCACCGATGGAATACATGTGGCACCTCGATAGCTATAGGAACTATAGATATAGGCGCTTTGCCGGAAAAGCAAAAGCCCCGATGCGTGCAACATCGGGGCTTTGAAAAGCAATATTTGTGACTGGCCTATTTTGGCTCGTCTTCGTCCTTGTCCGAATCTTCGGGCAGGTTAAAGAAACTGTCCGCATCAATCGGTGCTTCTTCTTCAACCTTCGGCTCGTCCGCCAGTGTGAAGGTCTCAAGACCCTCGATCGCGGCGGGCATTTTAGGTTCTTCCGGTGCGCCCAGCGACTGTTCGGTGGAAACCAGCTTGCGACGCTCGTCATCCGACATCACGTTGCCTTCTTTGGCCAGCTTGTCGTTGGCCTTTTTAACGGCGGCATCCAGTTCGCTTTGTTTACACAGGCCCAGTGCAACGGGGTCGATCGGCTGAATGTTGGAAATGTTCCAGTGGGTGCGCTCGCGGATGGCCTGAATGGTTGGCTTGGTGGTGCCGACCAGTTTGCTGATCTGGCTGTCGGCCAGTTCTGGGTGGAATTTCACCAGCCACAGGATAGACGCAGGCCGGTCCTGACGTTTGGACAGCGGCGTATAGCGCGGGCCACGGCGTTTTTGCTCGCCCTCGGCTGCGGCGTAATACTTCAGCTTCAGCTTGTGCTTGGGGTCTTTTTCAGCGGCTTCGATTTCTTCGCGGGTCAGCTGGTTGTTCGAGATCGGGTCAAACCCTTTTACCCCGGCCGCCACATCACCGTCGGCAATCCCCTGCACTTCCAATTCGTGCAAATCGCAGAAATCGGCAATCTGCTTGAAACTCAGTGTTGTATTATCCACCAGCCATACGGCGGTTGCCTTTGCCATGATTGGTTTAGCCATCTCGTGCACTCCTAAAGCATATCTTCCCTGTGCCCTGAATGGGCTGCTTCGGCTTCGAAGCGGGTTCGCATTGTCAGGGAACTTGAACGCTATATAGTGCGCCAAAGTAAAAGAGGAAAGAGTAAATGCGTCAAATCCTGTTTATCCTGCTGGCCCTTGTCCTGACCGCCCCTGCCGCAAAGGCAGAAGGCGAACGCGCGGGTGACTTTGACTATTACGTTTTGTCGCTGTCCTGGTCGCCCACTTGGTGCGCGATCGAGGGGGACAGACGCAATGCACGGCAATGTGATGAAAGATACGATTACGGCTGGATCCTGCACGGGTTGTGGCCCCAGAACGAACGTGGCTTTCCCAGTTACTGCAACACCTCTGCCCGCCCGCCATCACGCGGCGAAACCAATGCGATGGCCGATGTCATGGCCTCGGGCGGATTGGCCTGGCACCAGTGGAAGAAACACGGGCGTTGTTCGGGCCTGACCTCGCAGGAATATTTCGCAGCGGCGCGCGCGGCCTATAACGCCGTGGTGCGCCCGCCGGTATTGCGCAAGCTGGACCATACGGTGAAACTGCCCGCTTCGGTGATCGAAGAGGCATTCCTGAAATCCAACCCCGATATGACGGCGGATATGATCACCATCACTTGCAAACAGGGCCGGATTCAAGAGGCGCGGATTTGCCTGACCAAGGATTTAGAGCCACGGGTCTGCGGCGCGGATGTGGTGCGGGATTGCGCATTGAAAGATGCGTTGTTTGACCCGATCCGCTAGGCAACCGCCTGTGTGTCCTCCTCGGTGACCCACGCTTTGGCTTGATCCCATTCATCCATGCCAAACACCCGAACACGGCCGCGCATCAATGGGGCAAACAGTTTGACCCCCATTTCAACCCAGCCAACATCGGTCACCACCGCAACCCGCTCATAGTCGCTCCAGTGCGATAGCCCCAGCTTGGTATCTTCCCAGGCAGCGCCTGCAGTGAACCCCTCGAATTCGGGTCCCAGCACATAGAACAGCTTGATCTTGCCATCCTCGGCCACCGAGGCATCAACCATCGGGTGCAATTCCTTGGCATAGGCATCGTGGTCGATCCGGCCCTTGGCCGAAACCGCCACCACATCGTCCGGAAAACCGTCCAGAACTTCGAAATGGCCTGATTTATCATCGTGCATCGTCTTGTCCTTTCCAGATCAATCATGATGCGCGTTTCCCTTCTATAGATGGGGATTATCGGCGTATTTTCAATCAATCCGGCCCGAACGTCCGATTACCCTACCCGCAACACGATCTTGCCGATATGGTCGCCATCCTCGATCCGCGTATGCGCCTTGGCGGCATCTTCCAGTGCGAATTCGCTGTCCATCACCGGCGCGATGGTTCCCGCATCCAGCAATGGCCAAACCTTTTCGCGCAACTGATCGGCAATCCGTGCCTTGGCCAGATCGCTTTGCGGGCGCAAAGTGCTGCCCGTCACCACCAGCCGCCGCATCATGATCTGGGCAAAGTTCAACTCTACCTTCGGCCCTTGCAGGAACGCGATTTGTACCAAGCGCCCCTCGTCCGCCAGCGCCTTGATGTTGCGCGGGATATAATCGCCGCCGACCATATCAAGGATCAGGTTCGCCCCGCCCACACCGCGCATCACCTCGACAAAATCCGCCTCGCGGTAGTTCACGGCCACTTCGGCCCCCAGTTCACAGCAGACCTCGCATTTCGCCTCGGACCCCGCCGTGGTGAACACCCGTGCGCCGAACCCATTGGCCAGTTGGATCGCCGTTGTGCCGATCCCGCTGGAGCCGCCATGCACCAAAAACCGCTCGCCCGCCTTCAGACCACCGCGCATGAACACGTTGGACCAGACGGTGAAAAAGGTTTCCGGCAGGCAGGCGGCCTGTTTCATATCCATGCCCGCAGGCACCGGCAGCGCGTGTTTTGCGGGGCAGGTCACATACTCGGAATAGCCCCCGCCGGGCAGCAGGGCGCAAACCGAATCGCCCACCGCCCATTCGGTCACCCCATCGCCCAGCGCCACCACAACACCGGCACCTTCCAGCCCCGGCAGGTCGCTTGCGGTCGGGGGTGGGGCATAAAGCCCTGCCCGCTGTAACGCGTCAGGGCGGTTCACACCGGCATAGTCCAGCCGGATCAGGATTTCGCCATAGGCCGGTTGCGGCACGGGACGTTCGCACAGGCGCAAAACCTCGGGGCCGCCGGGTGCAGAAATCTCGACGGCGCGCATCACTTTGGGCCGGCTCATTTCGCACCCTCTTTGTCTGTATCCCAACGTCCGGGCACATCCTGCATCGGTTTGGCGTGCGGGGCTTTGACGTGGCCCATGGCCCATAGCGGGCCGGCAAACAGGCCTTTAAGCAACGGATTGTCCCGCACCTTGGCCTTCAGTTTTTCGATCTGCATCACATCGTCAATACGGCGGTCCAGAAACTCCCATGTTTCGGCATTCCCTTCGGATTCATCGCCCAGCCAAAACAGCACGGTGGATGCGTAAACACCTGATAACGTAGCCCTTTTTGTATACCAGTTGATGTCATCCGAGGTATCCCCCAGCGTGTTCCAGATCAGATCGCAGGTTTCCCAGATCAGCCGCGCGCCCTCGGTTGCGTATTTCGGCAGGGCAAAAAGGACCGTCGCCTTGCGCACGACCTCGCGGTCTTCGACCACCTCGATCCGCATTCGCACCAGTGCTGCAATCCTGTCGCTATAGCGCATTTCGGACAGGTCGGTCTGGGCATAGCGTTCCAGCATCAGCTGATCGCCGCGCTTGTGATAGGCCACAGCCAGATCCACCGCCCCGCGCGGGCACACCGCATGTGCCACCACCGGATCAATTCCCGCATCCTGAACGGCCGCCTTGAAACTGGTATCGGACCAGCCGTCAAAGGCGACATGGGGCAGGATCGCATCCAGCAGCGCGTCTTTGGGGGGGGTATTCTGGGGCATATCCGAATCTCCTAACTGGACAGAGTGTATATTGCTTGCTATAGGGCCAGTTCCTGCAACTTTTGCAACTTTAACCTAGAAAGGTGGTGACAACCACATGCAGGTCAGTGT
>WGBJ01000260.1 GCA_015494385.1 Marinosulfonomonas sp. | reverse complement strand
GTGTTTGAAATGACCGGCACCAGTGAAAAAATCGACGCCTTTGCCGATCTGATGCGCCCGCTGGGTTTGATCGAAACCGCCCGTACCGGCGTGGCGGCAATGTCGCGCGGGGCATAGCGCCATATTGATAAAAGAGGCCCCGTTGAAGGCACTGGGGCGGGGCCTCTTTCACATTTCCCAAGACTTGGGGAAATAACTGCCTGGTGCCGAAAAGGGATATTCGGGGTCATAGAGAACTCCGGCATCAGGCAATAGGGTTTACCCTTCGGTCGGCAGCATGCCGGCATCCGTGGCAACCTTCATTTCATCCGCATCCACGGCACCGTCCGAATTGGTGTCGATCGCGGTAAAGTTTTCCTCGGTCATGGCCGGATAAGCCGCCAGAAGCTCGTTATACGACAAAAGGCCGTCACCATCCGCATCGATTTCGCTTTGGGCGCTCACGGCTGTGGCTGCGATTGTCAGGGCGATGGCGGTGGCGGTATAGGTTACGATCTTTTTCATTTTTACTCTCCTTGGGGCGTTATGCCCGTTGCGTCCGAAGGTGCGTTGTTGCGCCTTCACCCAACAAGAGGATGAAATCAGGGGATTATTCCGCCACATTTCTGCTTTGGGCCAAACGCCGCCCAACACGCAAACCCCTGCCGATCCCGATGCGCCATTCCCGCAAGAACCAGCCCAAAAAGCCCCCCTCGCCCAAACCGGCAACAATCCCCCGGGTTGTTCTATGTCCCGACCACAGCCAGATTGCCGGTCACAGTATTGGAGGCTGATATGACAAGTGACGCACAAACACTGACTGATCTAATGCCCGCGCTGATCCGGTTGGCCCGTATTCTGGCCCCAAGCCCCGACATGGCCGAAGACATGGCCCAGGAAGCCCTGCTTCGCGTCTGGGCACGGATGAAGAACGGGGCCGCGATCGAGGATCTGCGCCCCTATCTGATGACCACGCTGCGCAACGCCAGCACCAGACCCGCCCGACAGCATCAGGAGCTGACCGAACAGAACACCCCGGGCAAACCGGCCGAAGTCTGGAGCCGTTTTGCCTGTGGTGATGTTAACAACGCCATAACCCGCCTGCCGGCGGCTCAGGCAGATCTATTGCGTATGGCTGTTGTTCAAGGCACCAGCTATGCCCAGATAGCCAAAGCGTTTGACCTTCCCATCGGAACCGTCATGTCCCGTATTTCCCGCGCCCGCGCGCAACTGCGCGCGGATCTGGATTTGCCCAAATCCAAAGCCGTGGAAACCCTGTTGCAGGACATGGTTTCGTAAGACTATGCAGATTGGCGCAGTTCCATGTCCCGGTGGATTGGAAGAACTTTTGCGGTTGGACGTTCTGCTGGCTGAATCCGGGTGACAGGTTTCGCAGACATGCTGAGAACACCGTATTTACGGCCGTCTTCCCGGTTCTGATACGGCTTGCCGATCAGGTTGGCATTGTAGCCCAATTGGCGCAGAGCCCGCATAAAGGGAGGGCGCATCAGTGCAATCAGTTCTGCCGCACCCTCTTCGCTGGCGGTTTTTGCCAAACCGTCAACAACCAGGGCCAAACATTTCTGGCGATCTTCGGCGCTTTCCAGTTCATCCGAAATCACAAGCCGCGTGCATTCCCAGACCTTCGGCGTTCTGATCTCGTCCCCCATGATGCTTTTGGGGATTTCGGCCAGTTTTCCCTGAACAGCGTCGCGCAACATATATGTATAGTCCCCCCACGAGGATGTTGTAGGCATTCCACGCGCGCCGCCAATCACCTTGCCATCACGCAACACCAGCGAATAGTAGGCAAGTGGATTGTCGTACTGGTCCATCTCGTAGATGTCATTGTGCGGAATATCCCAACCCAGGGTATCAACAAAAAAATGTTTGCGTAAAGCAAGGTAATCAAAATAGGCGGTTCCGTACTGATGCAGCTCGGACATGTTGAAGGTGATGTTTTCCATTTTCATTCTCCTTTATGGAGAGTGAATTAGAACTTGATCTGACGCTTTTGTTAACTGCTTTTCTTCAAATAGGCCAATTTTTTCCAAATTGTTGACATTTTATGGTCAATATTGGCTCAGAATCAGATCAAACCGAACTCCATTGCCTTTGTGGCCGCCTGTGCGCTGTTGTTTGCATTCAGCTTGAGTTTGGCGTTTTTCAATCGTTGCTTGATCGCCCCCTGGGACACACCCAGCTCGGCTGCCATCTGTTTTAATAACATGCCGTTCTTGACCATGGCCAGAACTTCTTTTTCGGCCCGGGTTAGATTGCTGGGCGGTTTTGTCGCAATATGCAGCCGGATGATTTCTTCTGATAGTCGTGCAATTTCCTCATCTGTAAATTCCCGATCCGTACGGGCAAATGAACCGAAACTACGCTGACCAGTCTGATCATTATCTACACAGGATATCGCGACGCCGTATCTTAATGAATAGGTTGATGCCAGCCCCAGAACCCCCAATGGATCATCTTGGGAAATCTCGCTCCAGCGAACCGCGCCTGTATTTGTATATAGCCACTTCATAACCGGGTCATGCAGCATAAACCCTTGGGATGTATATATTTTTACCCATTCTGTAGGCAGTTTATTTTGTTCAAACACAGGAAATGCAAACCCGACTCGCAAGGCCAAATAATAGCCTGCAAGTGCGAAATCAGAAAATACCGATGAGGTATCAAAATCTTTCATAGGTTGTTGTGCCTCATACCACCTACCGTAACGCGAATCCGTTTAAAAATATATGGATATCTAAAACAGATTTGTCTAGGTTATACTTATTCGGACC
>WGBJ01000259.1 GCA_015494385.1 Marinosulfonomonas sp. | reverse complement strand
TCGTCCAGAGTGACGAAGCTTTTGGGATGTTTCGCGGCCATGAATATTTCGGCGGCGTTATCAATGCTGACCACGGTGTCACGCGGGGCATGCAGCACCAGCAGGGCGCGTTTCAGGTTGGCAATCGCGGGGGCCAGTTCGGATTTCGAGATATCTTCAATGAATTCACGGGCGATTTTGAAGGGGCGACCACCAAGGCAGACATCGGCCATGCCATCCTTGCAAATTTCGGAAAGGGCGTCTTTGAAATTATGGGTGACATGTTCGGGATCAAAGGGTGCGCCAATGGTGACAACGGCCTTTGCGCTATTGATCCGGCTGGCGGCCTTCAGCACCGCTGCCCCGCCCAGCGAGTGGCCGATCAACAATCCAGCAGGCATATCACGTCCGGCCAGATATTCGGCGGCCAGCACCAGATCATCGACATTCGAGGAAAACGAGGTGTTCTCGAATTCGCCCCCGGAATGGCCCAGACCGGTGAAATCGAACCGAAGCACGGCAATCCCCATCGCGGCCAGCCGTCCGGCGATGCGGCGTGCGGCCGGGATGTCTTTGGAACAGGTGAAACAATGGGCAAAAAGGGCTGTGCCCAGATGCGGCCCCTTGGGCATGTCCAGACGGGCCGCAAGCGTATGTCCGTTGTGGCCGGTGAAGGTGATCTTTTCGGTTTGCATGGGGAATGTCCCTTGGTCAATTCGTGTTTGAAGCAAGGATGGGGTGGCGGGGCCGGATGTGCAAGGTGTGTGACAGAGGGTCACGTCACAGTGATGTTTTTCGCACAGATTGTGAGGGCGTTGACCGCGCTAGCAGGGCTGCCTAAGAACGGGTCGAGTGCGGTTTTCTGAAAGTCCTGTATGTTTCTGCCTGTTTATTCTGGGTAACTGACGTCAAGGTAGGTATTTCCGGCAGAGCTGGATGCGCCTATGCGCCCTTTCAAAGAATATAGCGTTCAGGATGCCGGACAAGGATCGGCTAGCTGCGGATATTTTGCAGCAGGCACCTCTACTTCGGAGTGCCGGGGCGGTTCTATCCGCGCTGATACACAAGGATACAATCTTGCCGTAGATGTGAGGCCCGCGTGCCTGTTATCATTGCCTTGCGGGTTATATTCTGTGTGTGGGCGCGGGATGCCTGAAAATACAATGCAAAGGTTATAATATGGGTTTATCCAGACGACAGTTTATCGGCACAGCGACAGTAGCCCTTGCCACTCCGGCCCTGATCGGGCGCGCCATTGCGGCCACGGGTGGACGGGATTTGCCGATCCCCGATGTTCTGGATTTGCGCGGCGGGGGTGGTGCCCCCACATTGGATGCGATGGCGGCCCGCACCTCGATTATGGAGGGGGCCGAAAGTGTCACCGTTGGATACGGGCAGGGGTTTCTTGGCCCTGTGATCCGTGTGAATCGCGGGGAAACGGCGCGGATGAACCTTGGCAACCGGATCAAGGAACCGGTGACGGTGCATTGGCACGGGATGCATATAGATGGCGCGCAGGATGGCGGGCCGCACAGCCCTGTTGATACCGGCGGGGTGCTTGAGGCCGCTTTGGATATTGATCAGCCTGCCGCAACCCTTTGGTATCACTCGCATATCCATCAGCGCACCGGTATTCAGGTCTATTACGGGCTGGCGGGGATGATGATTGTCGATGATCCGGGTGCCGCCGACAGCGGCTTGCCGCAGACCTATGGCGTGGATGATATTCCGCTGGTGGTGCAGGACCGGGTTTTCGATCGCGGCGGGCAGATGCTCTATGCGCCGCAGGGACCAACGCGGATGATGGGGTATCGCGGCAGTGAAATTCTGGTGAACGGCGCGATCCGGCCAAAGGCCAGCGTGCCGGCCGGAATGGTGCGGTTGCGGATCCTGAACGGATCAAACGCGCGGATCTATCATTTCACATTCGAGGACGGGCGCAGGTTTCATCAGGTGGCCAGTGATGGCGGGCTGTTGCCAATGCCCGTTGCCATGAACACCCTGACACTGGCCCCCGCCGAGCGAGCCGAGATCGTGGTGGATTTCAGCGCCGGTGCCACTCGCCTGCTATCGGCCCCCGACAGCAATATGGGCATGATGGGCGGCGGCATGATGGGCGGTATGATGCGCGGCGCTTCCCCCAAAGCTGTGGCCGATGGCGGGCTGTTCGAGGTGATGTCCTTTGCCATTGATAACAGTCGAGCCGCGGCTGTGACCACATTGGTCAAAACACTGGCCGGTGCGCCAATCCCCGAATTTGGCGAACCCGTGCGCCGTCGCCGTTTTGCCCTGAATATGGGCATGGGGATGGGCATGATGCGCGGCGGTGGCGCGATGGCAATCAATGGGGACTCGATGGATATGGCTGTGATCAACGAAGAACTGCGTCTGGGCGAGGCCGAGATATGGGAGGTAAGCACCGACATGATGGCGCATCCATTCCATGTGCACGGAACCTCGTTTCAGGTGTTGTCAAAGAACAGGGGCAAGGTGGATTCCACCAAGACGGGGCTAAAGGATGTGGTGCTGGTGGATGGCACCGCCGAACTGCTGGTACAGGTCAACCGCAAGGCGGACGCCAACCAGCCGTTTATGTTCCACTGTCACATTCTGGAGCACGAAGACCTAGGCATGATGGGGCAGTTTACCGTCGCCTAGTTCTTGCCAGACGATTTCCCCTTGCTGTGGCTGTTGCCTTTACTACGGCTGTTGCCTTTGCCCGCATCAGCCCCCTTTTTGCCCGCCGATTTCACCACGGTTTCCTCGTCCTTGCGGCGGGTGGATTGATAGGTTTTGTGGGTGGTATCGCCGCAACTGGAACACTTGTATGTGTCGTCAACGTCATAGACATCTTCAACCCATGTGGTGATTTCTATGTCGCCATTGTCCAGGGTTTTGCGCTCTTCCCTGGGGGTGGATTTGGCCAGAACCTCTTGCCGATCCACACGTGCCACACTGAAGGCCGCGCCACAGTTGGCGCATTTCGCCTCTGCCGCGCCCGAGGACAGGTTTTTACGGGTGATCAGGCCTGCCGACAGTAAACCCGCCAGCGCCGCGCCGCCACTGCGGATGCCTGTGCCCTGACTGCCCAGCAACCAATAGGCAAGGCCGGCAACGATCAGCCCCAGCACCACGCCCCAGATGATTGCGGATTTTTTGATGGATGCGCGCAGGGCTTCCTGCTCGGACGTTAGATTGGTCATGAAATACTCCCCGTTAAAATGTATTGCGACGAATATGCACAAGTTCACGGCGATCACCAAACGAAAAAGGGGGCATGATGCCCCCTTTGCTGATTGTGGTGATTGGTGCGTCCTAGCCTTCGATCCGGCCGGCCATGATTGCGATGGCTTTCTGGTAAACCCTGGCCGCGTTCCATTCCTTGATCACGCGGAAATTCGGCTGGCCTTCCTGATAGCCCTTGCCGGGTTTCCAGCCCTTGCCGCGCAGGTAATTCGCGGTGGTGGCCAGCGCATCGGCCATGTTGTTCAGATCAATGCGCCCGTCGCCATTGCCATCCACGCCGTATTTCAGCGCATTGCCGGGCAGGAACTGGGTGTGGCCCATTTCGCCATGCCGCGCGCCGATGGATT
>WGBJ01000258.1 GCA_015494385.1 Marinosulfonomonas sp. | reverse complement strand
TCGGTACTGTTTGTTTCTAGGCAGCGTTTACCGGCTTACCTTCGTAAACCTTGTTATCAACACGCACGGCAATTTTGCCGTTCGACAAGACGCGCACAAAGATGCCCTGCACAGAAACACAGCTTCCAAGAATGATTGTTCTGACCATTTCATTTACCTCCCCAGGCAAAGACCCTATTAAGACAACCTTAACACGAGAAAAAGTGAAGTCACCAGTAAATTGGTTAAATTGTCCCTAAAATGGAAACGGCAAATGGAGGATCTAAAGCCAGTCCCGCAGCACCGGAATAAGGGGCACATCGGCGGGCGGCATGGGATAATTGCGCAAGTCTTTGACATTAACCCATTTTAAGGTTTGTCCCTCTTTGGGTTGAGGGGTGCCTTCCCATTTGCGGCAGGCAAAAAGCGGCATCAGCAGGTGAAAGTCATCATAACTGTGACTGGCAAAAGTCAGCGGGGCCAGACAACTGGACCATGTGTTTATGCCCAGTTCTTCGTCCAATTCGCGAATCAGGGCGGCTTCGGGGGTCTCCCCCGCCTCAACTTTTCCCCCCGGAAATTCCCACAGACCAGCCATGGATTTCCCCTCGGGCCGTTGGGCCAGCAGAATACGCCCGTCACGGTCGATCAGGGCAACGGCAGAAACCAGAAGCGTTTTCACGAGCGATAATCCGCGTTGATCTCGATATAGCCGTGGGTCAGATCACAGGTCCAGACGGTGGCCGAGCCTGTGCCGATTCCCAGATCGACAGAAATCAGCAATTCATCGCCTTTCATGTGTTTGGCGGCATCCGCTTCGGAATACTCCGGCGATACCCGGCCGTTTTCGGCCACAAGCACATCCCCAAAGGAAATTGACAGGCGGTCACGGTCGGCCTTGGCGCCGGATTTCCCAACAGCCATCACCACGCGGCCCCAATTGGGATCCTCGCCAGCGATGGCGGTTTTGACCAACGGGGAATTGGCGATGGCCATGCCCACACGATGCGCATCACTGTCACTATCGGCACCGGTGATGCGGACCTCGACAAATTTGGTCGCGCCTTCGCCGTCCTTGACCACCAGATGCGAAAGATCGCGCATCACGTCGTGCAGCGCATCGAAAAAGGGGCCATTCATGTCGGTGACTTCGCGGGCGCTGGATTGACCGGTGGCGGCCAAAAGCAGGCTGTCCGAGGTCGATGTATCGCTATCCACCGTGATGCAGTTGAAGGTCTTACCGGTCAGTGTGGCCAGCATGTCCTGCAACAGCGGCTGGGCAATTTTGGCATCGGTAAAGATGTAAACCAGCATCGTCGCCATATCGGGGGCGATCATGCCAGACCCTTTGGCAATACCGGCGATGTGGATGTCTCCGCTATCGGTATGCACAACCGCGCTGGCCCCTTTGGCAAAGGTATCGGTTGTCATAATCGCGGCGGCGGCATCATGGATACGGTCAGGCGACAGGCCGGTTTTCAAATCGGCCAGCTTGGCGGTGATCCGCTCGAACGGCAGGGCTTCGCCGATCACGCCGGTTGATGCGGAAAACACGCGGGTTTGCGGCACGTCCAGCATATCGGCCACGGCGGCGGTGATATTGGCCACAGCGTTTAGCCCGTTCTGGCCGGTGAAAGCGTTGGCATTGCCGGAATTCACCACGATCGCGGCACCGGCAGCAGGATCGCCACCAATTTTGGCCTGGCAATCCAGCACAGGGGCCGCACGGGTGGCGGATTTGGTGAATACGCCGGCAATGGCGGTTCCGGGGCAAAGCCGTGCCAGCATTACGTCGGGGCGCCCTCTGTAACGCACGCCTGCCTCGATCGCGGCGAATTCGACGCCATCAATGACAGGAAGATCAGGAAAGCCGCCCTTGGGGGCAAGCGGCGAAACAGAGGCATGGCTATGCCCCTGTTTCAACTGCTTTTTCAGCTTCTTGATCTTCTTTTTCAGCTTTTTGACTTTGCCCATCAAAACCGGCCTTTAGTTGTCGATCAGTTCAGGATGGCTCAGAACCGAGGCCGGCACGGTTTCTTCGTCGGCACGGGTAATTTCAGCCCCTTTGGTGGCATCTTCCATGATCTGCTTAACCAGTTCTTGCTGAATTTCGGTCTCAAGCTCGCCTCTTACTTCGTCCAGAGGCGGGGCGTCTTTCATGCGGGTTTCGTTCAGCTTCAGAACATGCCAGCCAAACTGGGTCTTTACCGGATCGGAAATTTCACCGGCTTTCATTGCAACCACGGCGTCCTCGAACGGTTTGACCATCATGCCTTTGCCAAACCAGCCCAGATTACCGCCATTGGCGCCGGACGGGCCGGTGGATTTTTCTTTGGCCAGTTCCGCGAAATCGGCGCCCTCGTCCAGCTGTTTCTTGATCGCTTTGGCTTCGTCTTCGGTTTCGACCAGAATATGCGAGGCGTTATACTCGGTTTCCGGCTCCATATTGGCATAGCGTTTGTCATAGGCGGCCTGAACGGCCTCGTCTGTGATGGCGGCACGCAGTTTCTGGTCCAGAACATAACCGGCCCGCTGGGCGTTCAGTTCGTTTTCCGCGGTCAGTTTGATGCGCAGTGGCACTTCACCTTTTAGTGATTGCGATAGTGCAACCTGCTGGATCAACTGGTCGACCAGCCCCGGAAACAGGACATCATCCGGCAGGGCCTGATATTGCTCCGGCAGGCTGTCTTTGACCGCCAGAACATGGCCGACAGTGATCTTTTCACCGTTCACAGTTGCGACAACAGTGTCGGCGGTGGGTTCTTCCGCTAGGGCGGGTAGGGCCAGACCTGCAACCAGTACCGCAGAAAGCCAGAATTTATTGCGTTTTAACATCTATTTCGTCCTCAGATCGGGTTACACGGGCGCGTAACATTGACACTACCTTAACAGCTGCTTACATCGCCAAAGGGTCTTTAGCACAGGCTGCACTTAACTTCTTGTTCGTATGTAAGATGCACAAGGGGCAGGGGCAAGGGACAGTCGCTCACGATCTTTTTAAAACAGACCAAAAGGCAGAGACAAAATGCTAGGTATCGGAACCATCGCCAAGAAAATCTTTGGCACCCCGAATGACCGGAAAATCAAGGCGACGCTTCCGCTGGTTGAAAAGATCAATGCGCTTGAGCCCGAGTTCCAGAAACTTTCGGATGAAGAAATCAAGCAAAAGACCGAAGAGCTCGCCACTCGCGCAATGAAGGGCGAGAGTCTGGATGATTTGCTGCCCGAAGCATTTGCCAACTGTCGCGAGGCGGCGCATCGGGCACTGGGCTTGCGGGCGTTTGATACACAGCTGATGGGCGGGATTTTCCTGCATCAGGGCAATATTTCCGAAATGAAAACCGGCGAGGGTAAAACCCTTGTGGCGACATTTCCGGCCTATCTGAACGCGCTGACCGGCAAGGGCGTGCATATCGTTACCGTGAACGACTATCTGGCCAAACGCGATGCCGAATGGATGAGCAAGGTTTACGGCGCATTGGGCATGACCACCGGCGTGGTTTATCCCAACATGCCCGATGGCGAAAAGAAAGCCGCCTATCTGGCCGATGTGACCTATGCCACCAACAACGAGCTGGGTTTTGATTACCTGCGCGACAACATGCGCATGGACCTGTCCGAAATGATGCAGCGCGACCATAACTTTGCCATCGTCGACGAAGTGGATTCGATCCTGATCGACGAGGCCCGCACACCGCTGGTTATTTCCGGCCCGTCCGATGACCGCTCCGAATTATATGTCACCATCGACAAAGTGATCCCCGAGCTGACGGAAGAGCATTACGAGCTGGACGAAAAAACCCGCAACGTAACCTTTACCGAAGCGGGCAACGAATTTATCGAACAACGGTTAAAAGCCGCCGGTATCCTGCCCGAGGACCAAAGCCTGTATGACCCTGAAAGCACAACAATCGTGCATCACGTCAATCAGGGGCTGAAGGCGCACAAGCTGTTCCAAAGGGACCAGCAATATATCGTGCGTGACGGCGAGGTGATGCTGATTGACGAATTCACCGGCCGTATGATGCAGGGCCGCCGTTTGTCCGATGGTTTGCATCAGGCGATCGAGGCAAAAGAAGGTGTAACCATCCAGCCGGAAAACGTGACGCTGGCGTCGGTGACCTTCCAGAACTATTTCCGCCTGTATGACAAACTGGCCGGTATGACCGGCACCGCCGCCACCGAGGCCGAGGAATTTCGGGAAATTTACGGTCTGGGTGTGGTCGAAGTGCCGACCAACCGCCCCATCGCACGGATTGATGACCACGATCAGGTATATCGTACCGCCAAAGAAAAATACGAAGGCGTGGTCAAGACCATTCAAGAGGCGCATGCTAAAGGTCAGCCAATGCTGGTCGGGACCACCTCGATCGAGAAATCCGAAGAACTGTCGAACATGCTGACAGCGGCCGGTATCACGCATAATGTTCTGAATGCGCGCCATCACGAACAAGAGGCCAAGATCGTTGCCGATGCGGGTAAATTCGGCGCGGTGACAATCGCTACCAACATGGCCGGTCGCGGCACCGACATCCAGCTGGGCGGCAACGTCGATATGGTTGTGATGGAGGCTTTGGAAGCCGATCCCGAAGCCAACCCGGACGAATTGCGCGCCAAGGTCGAGGCGGCACATGCCGACGAAAAGGCCAAGGTGATCGAAGCCGGTGGTCTGTTCGTTCTGGCCACCGAACGCCATGAAAGCCGCCGGATTGATAACCAGTTGCGCGGTCGTTCCGGTCGTCAGGGCGATCCGGGCCGTTCCAGTTTCTTCCTGTCGCTGGAAGACGATTTGATGCGCATTTTCGGCTCCGAGAAACTGGATGCGGTTCTGTCCAAAATGGGCATGAAAGAAGGCGAGGCGCTGGTTCATCCGTGGATCAACAAGTCGCTGGAACGGGCGCAGGCCAAGGTCGAGGGTCGCAACTTTGACATTCGTAAACAGCTGTTGAAATTCGATGACGTGATGAACGACCAGCGCAAGGTGATCTTTGCCCAGCGTCGTGAAATCATGGAAACGCAGGATCTTTCGGAAATCATTAAGGACATGCGCCATCAGGTTATCGAAGATCTGGTGGATGCGCATATCCCGCCGAAAAGCTATGCGGACCAGTGGGATACAGAAGGCCTGTATGCCGCTGTGATGCAGCATCTGGGCATGGATGTTCCAGTAATTGCCTGGGCCAAAGAAGAAGGCGTTGATGACGAGGCCATTATTGACCGGCTGTGTGACGCATCCGATGAAATGATGGCGCAGAAGGCGGCGCAGTTCGGTCCGGATACCATGCGGTCGATTGAAAAGCAGATTTTGCTGCAAACCATCGATCAGAAATGGCGCGAACATCTGTTGACGCTGGAACATTTGCGCTCGGTTATCGGGTTCCGCGGTTATGCCCAGCGTGATCCGCTGAACGAATACAAAACCGAATCCTTCCAGCTGTTCGAAAGCCTGCTGGATTCCCTGCGCGAAGATGTGACCGAGCAACTGGCGCAAATTCGTCCGCTGTCCGAAGAGGAACAGCAGGCCATGATGCAACAGGCCATGACCGAACAGCCGGAACTGGCCCAGCTTGCGCCGCAAGAGGAAGCGACAGGCGTTGCCCTTGAAGGGTTTGACGAAAATGACGAATCGACCTGGGGAAATCCGGGCCGGAACGACAAATGCCCCTGTGGCTCGGGCAAGAAATTCAAACATTGCCACGGGCGGCTGGTTTAAAGATAGTGTTGCAGTTACTGTAAAGGGGTTTTGATACGGGGGCTGCAATGTCGGGGAAACGGATTTATCCAGCGATCGGGATAGCTTTACTGGCTGTCCTGATCGCCGGATATGAATTTCTAACCCGATCCGTTCCCGTACCGGATACCGTTTTATCACCACAGCCTGTAGCCGTTGAACCCGCTGTGATCGAACCCAAACCCGTCCCGCGTGACATTGCCCGACTTGCGCTGCCTGCCGTTGGTCAGGCCTTGGCCAGACGTGTTGGTCAGTCCGAACAAAGCTATAACCCCGTTAAACCCGACAACGCGCAATACAGCCTTTTGGGGTT
Organism: Marinosulfonomonas sp.; assembly: GCA_015494385.1. Classification (GTDB taxonomy): domain Bacteria; phylum Pseudomonadota; class Alphaproteobacteria; order Rhodobacterales; family Rhodobacteraceae; genus Profundibacter. The sequence continues at coordinate 4,064 of WGBJ01000258.1, read as the reverse complement.
CTCCTGTAGTGTATCGCTTGGCGTGACGCATTTGCGCGGGGATCTGGTAAGGCTTGAGCTTGATGCCCCCTGTCAAATGGGCGTGCCGGTAACTGTCCGCCATGAAGGGGTGTCGTTTAGCGCTGTGACCTCGGACATCGGGCGGGTTTCGGTGAAGATGCCCGTGTTCAACAGGCAGGCTGTCTTTAGCGTCGAGATGCCCGATGGTTCAACGATTGCCACAGAGGTATTCGTGCAAGAGGCGAGTGATTATGATCATGTTGCGGTGATGTGGTCGGGGGATACGGGCCTGCAAATTCACGCCTATGAACCATCCGGTGTGCATGTTTGGGGCAATGCCCCGCAGAACCTTTCAATCGCGATCAAGGGGCGTGGCGGATATGTCACCCGTTTGGGCAGCACGGATTTTCCCGAAGCAAAACAAGCCGAAATCTATAGTTTTCCCCGTCGGCAGATGCGGAAAACAGGTGTTGTGCGGTTGGACCTGTCGGCCGCTGTAACGCCGGAAACATGCGGCAAGAACCTGTTGGCAAAAACGCTTCAGCCCGGGGTAAATGGCGGTAATACGCTGGTTGATCTGGTGTTGAATATGCCCGCTTGTGATAGCGGTGCACGCAATCTGGTGTTGAAAAATATATTCAGGGACTTAAAGATTGCGCAAAACTGAACACCGGGGATGGTTAATGGAACTCTTGCGTGTGGCGTTTTTCGCTGCACTTTTTGCAATCGGGCTGGGTTTGCCTGCTGTGTCGCAGGATGTGACGCTGACCTCGCGGGACGGGAAAATCTCGATCAGTGGCAGGTTGCTGACCTATGATGGCGAGTTTTTCCGGATTGATTCAGAATTTGGCGCGCTGACACTGGATGGCAGTGGCGTGACCTGCGCCGGTGTTGGCTGCCCCGATTTGCAGGGCTTTGTGGCCGAATTCACCATTGCCGGATCAAAGACGATGGGTGACGTCCTGCTGCCCGCCCTGATCGAAAGCTTTGCGATTCAAAGCAGCATGGCATTGCAGCGTATCGTTACGGATGACGCGCATTTCACCTATGTTCTGTCCCTGCCCGATACGGGGCGCGCGGTGGCGAAGATCGGGTTTCGGCTGTCGAACACGGATGGTGGATTTGCCGATATGGTGGCGGGTCAGGCGGATATGGTTTTGGCCACGCGCGAAGTCACCGAAGCCGAAGCCTCTGCCGCGAAAGAGGCCAATCTGGGCGACATGACCCAACCGGCCCGCAGCCGGATTGTGGGGTTGGACGGGGTGGTGCCGGTTGTGGCGCCGAACAATCCTGTCAGGGCTGTGTCTCTGGATGATCTGGCGCGGCTGTTTGCGGGGCAGATTGCCAATTGGCAGGAAATTGGCGGGCCTGATGCGCCGGTCTATCTGCATATGATGGCGGCGGATTCGGGGCTGGCGCAACAGTTTATGCGCAAGGTGATGGGGCGCAGTGATTTGCAGCTTTCGGAAAACGTAATGCGCCACGGCACGGCGGCGGAACTGGTTGATGCCGTTGCGCGGGATCCTTTTGCCATTGGCATTTCGCGGTTTTCCGATCTGGGCAATGCCCGCAGGGTGGCGCTGCACGGGGCTTGCGGGATGGATTTCGCCGCCACCCGCCAATCCCTGAAAACCGAGGATTATCCGCTGGCGATGCCCTTGTTCCTGTACACCCCTGCCCGCCGCCTGCCCAAAACGGCCCGCGAGTTTCTGGCATTTTTGCGATCCCCTGCCGCACAACGGGTGGTGCGGCGTGTCGGCTTTGTCGATCAACAGGTTGGCGAGGTGGGGATAGAACGACAGGGACAGCGGTTGGCCAATGCGATTGCCTTGGCGGGCGAGGAAACGCCGCTGGATGAATTGCAGCGCATGGTCACTGTGTTGCGGCCGGCAAAACGGTTGACTGTGACGTTCCGGTTTGAAACCGGATCAACCCGTCTGGACGCGCAATCTCGGGGCAATGTGATATTGCTGGCACGGCTGCTGGAGGCGGGGTATTTCGGCGGGCGCGAATTGATGTTTGTCGGGTTCAGCGATGGCGAAGGCGACGCGGCCGTAAACCGCAAAATCGCCAAACGCCGCGCCGCAGCGGTGCGCACGGCGGTGATCAATGTGGCAACCACGCTAAAGCCTTCGGAATTGTCACTTAGCATCGAAGGATTTGGCGAGGCCCTGCCGATGGCCTGTGATGACAGCGACTGGGGCCGAGGTATCAACCGGCGGGTCGAGGTCTGGGGGAAGTAGGTTACAAATACCCTTCGGCCCGAAACGATCATTCACGGGATTTACCGATGATCAGGTGATCATGCAGCGTCAGGGTCAGCGCATTCGCGGCGTCCTGTATCTGGTTGGTCATCAGGATATCGGATTCCGACGGGGTGGGGTCGCCCGACGGGTGGTTATGCACCAATATCAGCGCCGAGGCATTCAACTCCAGTGCCCGTTTCACCACTTCGCGCGGATAGACCGGCACATGGTCGATGGTGCCCTTGGCCTGTTCCTCGTCTGCGATCAGCACGTTTTTGCGATCCAGATACAGCACGCGGAATTGCTCGGTCTCGCGGTGGGCCATTGTGGTGCGACAGTAATCGAGCAAGGCATCCCAGCCGGACAGAACATGCCGCTGCATCACGCGGGCGCGGGCAAGGCGGTGGGCGGCGGCCTCGACAATTTTCAGTTCCAGCACCACGGCGTCACCCACACCTTTGGTTTCGATCAGGCGTTCACGGGGGGCGGAAATCACGCGGTTGAAATCGCTGAAACGATCCAGCAGGCGCCATGCAAGCGGTTTGACGTCTTGCCTTGGGATGGCGCGGAACAGCACCAGTTCCAGCAGTTCGTAATCGGGCAGGGCCGCTGCACCACCCGACAGGAACCGTTCGCGCAGACGTTTGCGATGGTCGCGGATATAGGAGGGTTGCAGGCCGGATTTGGGTGTGCGCACCTCGTCCGTCCCGTCAAACAGGGGCAAGGGCATTTCGGAAAAATGGGTTTGCTGTGCCATGCGGCCACGCTGGACCGATATGGTGAAAATTTGGTTAACAGGTGCGGAGAACCCGCACCTGTTTTAGCTTTTCATGCTTTCCCAGAAATTCTTGACCTTCGAGAAGAAACTGGAGCCTTCGGGGTTATTGTCGGCACTGGTATCTTCAAATTCGCGCATGATTTCTTTTTGGCGCGGTGTCAGATTGACCGGCGTTTCAACGGCCAGTTCGATATACATATCCCCCGTGGCACTGCCACGCAGGGCGGGCATACCTTTGGAGCGCAGGCGCATCTGGCGTCCCGACTGCGAACCGGCAGGCACTTTGACGCGGCTGCGGCCACCGTCGATCGTTGGAACCTCGATGTCGCCACCAAGGGCCGCGGTGCCGATGCTGACGGGCACGCGGCAGAACAGGTTCACGCCGTCACGTTGGAACAGGTTGTGTTCCTTGACGTCGATAAAGATATAGAGATCACCGGATGGCCCGCCACGCAGACCCGCTTCGCCCTCACCGGCCAACCTGATACGGGTGCCGGTTTCAACACCTGCCGGAATGTTGACCGAAAGGGACCGTTCCTTTTCGACGCGGCCTGCACCACTACAGGATTTACAAGGATTGTTGACCATCTGGCCCGCGCCCTGACAGGTCGGGCAGGTGCGTTCAACGGTAAAGAACCCCTGCTGTGCCCGCACTTTGCCCATGCCGGAACATGTGGGACAGGTGACAGGCTCGGCACCGCTTTCGGCACCGGTGCCGGCACATTCGGAACAGGGCACCGAGGTTGGTACCGTGATTGTTTTCTGGATGCCGGTATATGCTTCTTCCAGTGTGACGCGCAGATTATAGCGCAGGTCGGAACCGCGTGTGGCACGCGGGCGCCCACCGCCGCGACCGCCACCCATGAAATCGCCAAACAGATCGTCGAACACATCCGAGAAGGCAGAGGCAAAATCGCCCTGTCCCGGGTGTCCGCCGCGACCACCGCCCTCGAAGGCGTCATGACCGTAGCGGTCATAAGCGGCGCGTTTGTCGGGGTCTTTCAATACCTCGTGGGCCTCGTTCACTTCTTTGAACTGGG
>WGBJ01000257.1 GCA_015494385.1 Marinosulfonomonas sp. | reverse complement strand
GCCTCGACGCGCTCCAATCTCCGTTCAATCGCAAAATCAATCGCGCGGTAATAACACAGTTCGAAATGCAGGGCGGGGTGATGCTCGGTGCAGCCCCAGTAACGGCCATACAGCGTATCCGTGCCGATGAAATTCAGCGCCCCCGCCACCCAGCGCCCGTTTCGTTCGGCCATTATCAGCAAGATGTCGTCGCGCAGGGTTTTCTGGGCAATGTCGAAAAACGCGCGGGTCAGATAGGGCGTGCCCCATTTGCGCGCACCGGTGTCCTGATAGAATTCCCAAAAGGCGGCCATGTGCCCGGGCGTGATCTGATCCCCCGTCAGCATATGGACCGTGCCGCCAAAATCCTGTGCCTGTCGCCGTTCGCGGCGCAGGTTCTTGCGTTTGCGCGATGACAGCGAGGCAAGGAAATCGTCAAAGCTGTGATACCCATCATTGACCCAGTGGAATTGCGAACCCGTCCGGTGCATCAGCCCCATCGCCTTGCCCGCTTCGGCCTCGGCTTGGGTGCAAAAAGTGATGTGCAGCGATGACAGCCCGTTTTCCGCCGCCAGTTGCACCGCCCCCTGTATCAATGCCGCCTGTCCCACCTCTGTGAACCCGCCGCGCACCAGCAACCGGTGCCCTGTGACCGGCGTAAACGGCACTGCGATTTGCAGTTTCGGGTAATACCGCCCGCCGGCCCGCATATAGGCGTCGGCCCAACTGTGGTCGAACACATATTCGCCCTGACTGTGGGATTTCGCATAGCAGGGCGCGGCAGCAATCAGTTCACCGTCCAGATAGGCGGTCAGGTGGCGCGGTTGCCAGCCGGTGCCCGCACCCACCGATCCGCTGTCCTCAAGCGCCCGCAAAAATCTGTAGGAAGTGAACGGATCATCCGCCCCCGCGCAGGCATCCCAATCACTGGCGGGGATATCGGCAAGGCTGTTCAGGATACGGATTTCGATATGTTCGGGCATGGGGTAACTGTGGCGCATCCATCCGTCGGGTCAAGGGGCTGGTTTTCCGGCGGCAGGTTTGCGATGTAGAGGGCAGGAGGCCAAACCAATGAAAATCACCCTGCTTTGCGAAAACGAAGTCTGCGATATGCACTGGCTGGCCGAATGGGGCTTTTCGGCGTTTATTGAATATGGCGGGCAGAAAATCCTGTTCGATACCGGCTTTTCCGATGTGTATCGCCATAATGCGGCCAAGGCGGGTGTTGATCTGGACTCGGCCAATTTTGTGGCGCTGTCGCATTTCCACAATGACCACACCGGCGGCCTGCGCCATCACGGGTTTACCGGGCGCAAGAAAATCCTGATGCACCCACGTGTGCTGGAGGAACTGGCCAACCCGAAAAGCAAAAGCTTTGCCAAGGGGTATCGTGAAATTCACCGTATCCTGACGGAAGATTTCGATGTGATACCGGCCAAAGGCGCCACCGAGTTTGCCGACGGGGCGTTCTTTCTGGGGGAAATCCCGCGCAGCAATGATTTCGAGGCAGGCGAATTTGACGGCGATGCCATGCCCGACGACACCGCGCTGGCCTTTCGCACCGACAAGGGCGCGGTGGTGGTGACGGGCTGTTCCCACGCCGGTATCTGCAACATCTGCGACTATTCCAAACAGGTCACCGGCCAACCCCTATACGCCGTGATCGGCGGCTTTCACCTGCTGGCCGAGGACAACCCCCCGCTGGCCGAAACCCTTGCATATTTCAAAGCCGAAGTGCCCGAGGTTCTGTTACCGATGCACTGCGTCGATTTCCCCGCCCTTGTGGCGTTTCACAATGAATTCGGATCAACCAAATACGCGGCGGGGGATGTGATAGAACTGTAGCTAAACCCGCTCATAGACATCGCTATACCGCACAATGTCATCTTCCCCCAGATAGCCACCTGTCTGCACCTCGATCAAAACCAGCGGCTGTTTGCCGGGGTTTTTCAGCCGGTGATGCGCACCCTGCGGGATGTAAACTGCCCCGTTTGCGCGCACCCGCCGCACCCTGCCATCCACGGTTACCCGCGCGGTGCCCTCTACCACGATCCAGTGTTCCGCACGGTGATTGTGGCTTTGTAAACTTAACGCAGCCCCCGGGTTCACCACGATCTGTTTCACCTGATACCGCTTGCCCCGTGTCAGGTTTTCATACCGCCCCCATGGCCGAACATCGCCGGTGAAATCCCGCGCCTGTTTCGTTGCCTGTGCCTGCAGAATGGTAACCGCTTCTTTCACCCGCTGGCTGTCGGATTTTCGCGCCACCAGCACCGCGTCATTCATCGCCACCACGACGATATCATCCAACCCGATCCCCACCAGTTCCACCCCGCCGGTTTCCGAGCGCAGCAAGGTATCGTGGCAATCAATCGCTGTGGCCCGCTCCGAGGTGACATTCCCCGCCTTGTCCGGCCCACTTTCCTGCCATACCGCTTGCCAGCCCCCCAGATCGGACCAGCCGCCGGAATAGGGCATCACAGCCAGATTACTGGCCCGTTCCATGATCGCATAATCGATCGAGACATCCTCGACCCTGCTCCAGGGCTCTTCGGCAAGGGTGGTAAACCCTGCCCCCTCCTGCGCCTTGGCCACCGCATCCTGAACGTTGCCCAACATCAGCGGCGCATGTGTGCGATAGGCGACCAGAATGGACTTGGCGGTGAACAGAAATATCCCCGCGTTCCACAGGAATTTACCATCGGCCAACATCTGTTCCGCCCGCGTCAAATCGGGTTTTTCAATAAACCGCGCCAAGGCTTGCGGCTGATCCCCGTCAGCCTTGCCGCCCACGGCCAGTTCCAGCCAGCCATACCCCGTTTCCGCCCGTGTCGGTGCAATACCGAATGTCACCAGATCCCCGGCCAATGCGCGTGGCACTGCCGCTGCAACCGCCTGCCGGAATGCCTCTGCATCGGGGATCATATGGTCCGAGGGCAGCACCAGCATCAGTGCGTTTTCATCCTGCTCGGCCAGCCTTAACGCTGCTGCCAGAACTGCCGGAGCGGTGTTGCGCCCCGCAGGTTCGATCAACACATCCTGCGCCACCATTTCGATTGCGGCCAGTTGTTCGGCCACAATGAACCGCGACGACGCACCGGTCACAATCATCGGCAAGGCATAACCTTGCGTCGTCACCCGCCGAAGGGTGGATTGAAACAGGCTTTCCTCGCCCATCAAACGGGCAAACTGTTTGGGATAGCTTTTGCGTGAAAGCGGCCACAGCCGCATGCCATTGCCGCCGCACAGGATAACGGGGTGTATCGCTGGATGGGGCATGGCGGGACTCTTGGTTGATTAAGGGTTAATCAACTATAAATGGTAAACTGATTAACAATTCGTAAATCAGTGAATGTCCCGCCGCCGCGTATGGTTCAATCCGGCCTTTATCCACCCCAAGTCGGGTGGAATTTCCCAGCCGGTGACAAGGTGAAAATCTCGTACCCGTCCGCCGTCACCCCGATCGAATGCTCAAACTGTGCCGACAGCGATTTGTCGCGTGTTACGGCGGTCCAGTCGTCCTTTAGAACCTTGGTTTCGGGGCGGCCCAGATTGACCATCGGCTCGATGGTGAAAATCATGCCCTCTTCCAGCACAGGGCCGGTGCCTGCACGGCCGTAATGCAGCACGTTGGGCGGCGCATGAAACACCCGCCCCAACCCGTGCCCGCAGAAATCACGCACCACCGACATGCGGTTGCCTTCCACATAGCTCTGGATCGCGTGGCCAATATCGCCAAAGGTGTTGCCGGGTTTGACCGCCTCGATCCCCTTCATCAGCGCATCATGGGTGACCTGAATCAACCGCTCGGCCTTGCGCCCCAGCTTGCCGGCCACATACATCCGGCTGGTATCGCCGAACCAGCCATCGACAATCACAGTCACGTCGATATTCAGAACATCGCCATCCTTGATCCGCTTGTCACCGGGGATGCCG
>WGBJ01000256.1 GCA_015494385.1 Marinosulfonomonas sp. | reverse complement strand
CCACCATGCGGGTGACCGAACAGATCGACGCACTGGTTACGCTGTCCACCCACCCGATGAAATATCTGACCGTGCCGCGTGTGCTGGCCGCGTTCATCACGGTGCCGATACTGGTGGGCATTGGCGATATCATCGGCATTTTCGGCGGCTTCCTTGTGGCCACAGGCAAGCTGGACTTTAACGCCGCTACTTACCTGAACAACACCGTTGATTTCCTCGAGGCTGCCGATATTGCCTCGAGCCTGATCAAAGGCGCTGTGTTCGGCTTTATCGCCGCCTTGATGGGTTGTTATTACGGCATGAATTCGGGCCGCGGGGCGCAAGGGGTGGGCAAGGCGACCAAATCCTCGGTCGAGGCAGCAGCGGTACTGATACTGGCGGCGAATTTCCTGTTAACTACATTGTTGTTTGGCTCATGATTACCTTGACGGATGTGCATAAGGCGTTTGGCAGCAACAAAGTGTTGCAAGGGGTTAACCTGACCATCCCGCGTGGCGAAAGCATGGTGGTGATTGGCGGCTCGGGCACGGGTAAATCGGTGATGCTGAAATCGGTGCTGGGGCTGGTAACGCCGGACAGCGGCACCATTACCGTTGATGGGCAGGATGTGACCAAGGTGGAACGCGATGCTTTTCTGGCGCGTTTCGGTATGCTGTTTCAGGGCGGCGCGCTGTTTGACAGCCTGCCGGTCTGGCAAAATGTGGCTTTTCGCCTGCTGCGCGGATCATTGAAACGGCCCAAGGACGAGGCCCGCGCGATCGCGATTGAAAAACTGCGCCGCGTGGGGCTGAAACCGGATGTGGCCGATCTGTATCCGGCGGAACTGTCGGGCGGGATGCAAAAACGTGTGGGACTGGCCCGCGCCATTGCGGCTGAACCCGAGATCATCTTTTTTGATGAGCCGACAACGGGGCTGGACCCGATTATGGCGGGCGTTATCAACGAGTTGATCCGCGAGATTGTCGTGGAAATGGGCGCAACCGCCATGACCATCACCCATGATATGAGCAGCGTTCGCGCCATTGCCGACAAGGTGGCGATGCTGCATGACGGGGTGATCCAGTGGACCGGTCCGGTGGCGGATATGGACGCCTCGGGCGATCCCTATCTGGACCAGTTCATCCACGGCCGCGCCGAAGGGCCGATCGAGGCCGTGCGCTGACCCTATAGGGCGAATTTTCCGTGCTTCAAGCATTGTGGCATGGTTTTCGGCCCCATAAGTATCAGCATGGGCGCCGCAATGCCCAATCATTTCGGGGTGGAGTAATCTTGTGAACCTGTTTTTGAAAATCGCCAACCTGTCGCTGATTGTGCTGTTCCCCATCGCGTGGTTTGCGCCGATGCTGCGGGCGGGTGTGCTGGGCGGCATGATGCCCTATTTCTTTGACCTGAACGAAATATCGGTGATCACCGGATTGCAATCGCTGTGGGAATCCGATGTGTTTTTGGCCCTGCTGGTGACGTTTTTTGCCATTTTCGCCCCCTATATGAAAACCATCGGCCTTGCCCTGATCCATTTCCATCTGCTGCACCGCAAAGTGCTGCCGGTGCTGCACTGGCTGGGGCGGCTGGCGATGGCCGACATCTTTTTGATCGCGCTTTATCTGGTGGTGGCCAAGGGGATTGGCGTGGGCACAGTGGAAACCGCATGGGGGCTGTATTTGTTCACCGGCTGTATTCTGACGTCATTGGCGATTTCATTTGCAACGGAACGCAAGCGAAGCGCTCATTAAGCCTGACGGCTTGCTTCGCTTGCCCAAGAGCACCCGAAAGGGCGCGATGAGGTGCCGCTTGAAGTTATACCGAAGCTGGGGCAAAAGGGCCTATGGCCAAGACACACACCTTCACCTGTAACGCCTGTGGCGCATCCTCGACCAAATGGTCCGGACGTTGCGAAGCCTGTGGCGAATGGAATTCGATTGTCGAAGAGGCGCCACTATCGGCAGGCCCTGCGAAAAAATCTCTGGGCGGCAAACGTGGCCGCGCGCTGAACCTGACCGATCTGTCCAGCAACGAGGTGCCGCCACCGCGCACCCATTCCGGCATGGACGAACTGGACCGTGTGCTGGGCGGGGGCTTGGTGCCGTCCTCGGCCATTCTGGTGGGCGGTGATCCGGGCATCGGCAAATCCACCCTTTTGTTGCAAGCCGCCGCAAGTTTCGCCCGCAAGGGTTTGAAAACTATCTATGTTTCCGGCGAAGAAGCCAGCGCACAGGTGCGCATGCGGGCCGACCGTCTGGGCCTGCGCGATGCGCCGGTGCAACTGGCCACCGAAACCAACCTGCGCGATATTCTGACCACACTGGAAACCGAAAAACCGCAACTGGCGATCATCGATTCCATTCAGACCATGTGGGCCGACAACGTTGAATCCGCCCCGGGCAGCGTATCGCAAGTGCGCGCCGCCGCGCATGAATTGACCACATTCGCCAAACGGCGCGGCATGTCGGTGATTCTGGTAGGCCATGTCACCAAGGACGGGCAAATCGCCGGTCCAAGGGTGATCGAACATATGGTCGACACCGTGCTGTATTTTGAAGGCGAGCGCGGCCACCAGTTCCGCATCCTGCGCGCCGTGAAAAACCGTTTCGGCCCCGCCGACGAAATCGGCGTGTTTGAAATGACAGGCAGCGGTCTGTCCGAAGTCACCAACCCCTCGGCCCTGTTCCTGTCGGAACGCGACAAACCCGCCCCCGGGTCCGTGGTGTTCGCGGGTATCGAGGGCACACGGCCCGTGTTGTGCGAGTTGCAGGCATTGGTCGCCCCCTCGCCGCACAGTCAGGCACGCCGCGCGGTAGTCGGTTGGGACAGCGGGCGGCTGGCGATGATTCTGGCCGTTCTCGAGGCCCGCTGCGGCATCCCGTTTACCGGCCTTGATGTCTATCTGAACGTCGCGGGCGGCATGCGGATCAGCGAACCGGCGGCCGATCTGGCTGTTGCAGCCGCGCTACTGTCGGCACGCGAAGATACCGCTTTGCCCGCTGACACTGTGGTTTTTGGCGAAATTAGCCTATCAGGGGCATTGCGACCCGTAGGCCAGACAGAAAACCGCTTGAAAGAGGCGGCAAAACTTGGTTTTTCGGGTGCAATTGCGCCGTCAGGTGGTAAAACCTCTGGCGCCGGGGGGCTGAATGTTCAGAAAATGCCGGATCTGACGGCATTTGTTGGTGAGATTTTCGGTGCCGGTTGAGCGGTCCAAAGCAGGCTAGGAGATTACGACGTGGAAGGTTTTACAATTATTGACGCAGTGGTGGCGGTTGTCATCATACTGTCTGCGCTTCTGGCATATTCGCGGGGGTTTGTGCGCGAAAGCCTGTCGATTGCGGGCTGGGTTGTCGCCGCCATACTGGCATTCATGTTTGCCGCACAGGCCGAACCATTGGTGCGCGAAGTCCCCGTTCTGGGTGAATTCCTGAAAGGCAGCTGTGAACTGTCCCGCATTGCCGCCTTTGCCGCTGTATTTGCTGTAGCATTGATTGTGATGTCACTGATTACCCCGCTGTTTTCGTCCATTGTTCAGCGCTCCGCCCTTGGCGGTATTGATCAGGGGCTTGGTTTCCTGTTCGGCGTGGCCCGCGGGCTGCTTTTGGTTGGCATCGCGCTGGTGGTCTATGACCGCGTGATCACCGATCAGGCCATTCCGATGATCGACGACAGCCGCACCGCACGCGTCTTTGCCAAGATGCAGGACCAGATCAACGACAGCATCCCCGAGGATGCGCCGGGCTGGATTACTTCGCGTTACGGCCAACTGGTT
>WGBJ01000255.1 GCA_015494385.1 Marinosulfonomonas sp. | reverse complement strand
TCCTTGTGCAGTTGCACCTGATTAACGGCGGGCGACGGGAAAAGCAAATCGCGGCGGGGCAAAATCTTGCAAAGATTTTGGGTAAGAAATTTTCAAAATTTCTTGGCGGCTTGCCAGCGGGGTGACAAGAACCTAAACCACATCCCATGAAAACAGCCGCCATCATCGTTGCCGCAGGCCGTGGTCTTCGCGCCGGAGGGGAGTTGCCCAAGCAATTCCGGCCCCTGCGCGGCCGCATGGTGCTGGAGCATACCATCGCCGCTTTTGCCCGTCATCCGCAGGTCAGCCGCATCATTCTGGTGATCAACCCCGATGACCGTGATCTGCTGCCGGTTCTGCCCGATGTAGAGCTGGTAAGTGGCGGCGCAACGCGGGATGCCTCGGTGCAGGCGGGCCTGAATACCGCCAAAGGCGCGGATCTGGTGCTGATCCATGACGCTGCCCGCCCGCTGGTGTCACAGCGGATTATAACGGACGTTCTAAACGCCTTGAAAACCCATGCAGGTGCCGCCCCCGCCCTGCCCGTCACCGATGCGCTGTGGCGTGGTCAGGATGGTCAGGTGCTGACCCCGCAACCACGCGACGGGCTGTTTCGGGCGCAGACGCCGCAGGGGTTTCATCTGGACCGGATCATTGCAGCCCATGCCAACCACAAAGGTGGCGCGCTGGATGATGTCGAGGTGGCCCTTGCTGCCGGTCTGGATGTGGCGATCGTCGCGGGGGACGAGGCGAATATGAAAATCACCATGCCCGAGGATTTCACCCGCGCAGAGCAAATGATGGAGCAGGATATGGATATACGGCTGGGCAACGGATATGACGTGCACCGGTTTTGTGACGGCGATCATGTGGTGCTGTGCGGGGTCAAGGTGCCCCATACGCACGGGTTGGACGGTCATTCGGACGCCGATGTCGGGATGCACGCGGTGACGGATGCGATTTACGGCGCGCTGGCGATGGGCGATATCGGTCAGCATTTCCCGCCGAGTGATCCACAGTGGAAGGGTGCGGCCTCGTACATCTTCCTTGAACATGCGGTGAAAATGGCCGCTGATCACGGCTTCTTCATTTCCAACGTCGATTGCACGCTGGTCTGCGAGATGCCCAAGATCGGCCCGCATGCGGTGGCAATGCGCACGGAAATGGCGCGGATCATGGGGATGGATATGGGGCGGGTCAGTGTCAAGGCCACCACCTCCGAACAACTGGGCTTTACCGGGCGCAAAGAAGGGATCGCGGCGCTGGCCACCGTGACTTTGGTGAAGATATGAGCAAACTGATCGCAACCTTTTTCTATGTCGGATTGATCCGACCTGCACCGGGCACATGGGGGTCGGCTGCGGCGATTCCGGTGGGCTATCTGATCCATGTTGCCGGTGGCTTTCCGGCGCTGCTGATTGCCACCGTGGCGGTGTTTTTCATTGGCTGGTGGGCCACATCTGAGGAAACCAAGGGCAAGGAAAACCACGACCCAAGCGAGATCGTGATTGACGAGGTGGCGGGCCAGTGGATCGCGCTGCTGCCGGTGTCGGGCGGTTTGTGGTTCGCGGGGGTTGATCCGTGGCTGTTCCCCTACCCCGGCTGGGTCACGGCGTTCTTGATGTTCCGGCTGTTCGACATCTGGAAACCCGGCCCTGTGGGCTGGGCCGACCGCAAATCCACCGCTTTGGGCGTGATGCTGGACGATGTGATCGCGGGGCTGATGGCGGCTGTGGTCGTTTTGGCGGGCGCTGCGTTTTCGCACTTGGTGCTGATGCAATGAGCCTTGCGGCCAAAGTGCTGACGGCTTGCCGCGCGCGAGGTCTGATGGTGGCGACCGCCGAAAGCTGCACGGGGGGAATGGTGGCCGCCGCGCTGACCGAAATCGCCGGATCGTCGGATGTGTTTGAGCGCGGGTTAGTGACCTATTCCAATAACGCCAAGCAGGACATGTTGGGGGTGTCGGCGGATACGCTGGAGCAATTCGGCGCGGTATCCGAACCTGTAGCACGGGAAATGGCCGAAGGGGCGTTGCACCGGTCAAAGGCCAATCTGGCGGTATCGATCACCGGCATTGCAGGGCCAGGCCCGTCGGAACACAAACCCGAAGGGCGGGTGTGTTTCGGGCTGGCGATGGATGGGAAAACGCAGGTGGAAACGGTGGAATTCGGCGCCTTGGGGCGGGAAAAGGTGCGCATGGTGGCACGGGATCATGCGTTGGGGATGTTGTTAAAGGCTGTCATCCCCGCGAACGCGGGGACCTCCTGAAGCATTGCGCATCCCTATTGAGGTCCCCGCTTTCGCGGGGATGACAAGCATAGCGTTTATTGCGGATGACAATTGCTAACCATACAGCTCTTTCGCCCGCTTCTCGAATGCACCCATCGTGCGGCGCACCGCTTCGCCGAACACCACGCCGATCAGTTTTTGCAAAATGGCGTTCTTGAATTCGAAATCCACGAAAAACTGCACCTCGCAGCCCCCTTCCGGCAGATCGGTGAACCTCCAGTTGGAAATCATGTATTTGAACGGCCCGTCCAGATATTCGGTATCAATGGTCTTGTTCTTTTCCGACAGCTTCACCCGGCTGCCGAACCGTTCGCGAAACACCTTGAAGGAAATCACCAGATCGGCCTCGAGCAATTCGTAATCACCCATGTCCTTGCGGCTGCGGATGCGCGCGGCGGAAATCCACGGCAGGAATTTGGGATAGGACATTACATCGGACGCCAGCGCATACATTTGCGCGGCGGTATAGGGCATGACCTTCTTTTCGGTATGGGTGGGCATTTTTCCTGTTCCCCTGATCCTTTTTTATGCCATTAAGTGAATATATCGGGAAAGTTCAAGGAAACATTATGCCAACGCGACCCTATGTCATTGATGAAATGATCTCGGCCAAAACCATCGCTGCACGGATCGAGGATCTGTCCCGCGAAATCCATGACGCCTTCGAGGGCACCGACAAACTGGTCGTGGTCGGGTTGCTGCGCGGCTCTTTCGTGTTTATCGCCGATCTGGTGCGCGAGCTAGATCTGCCGGTCGAGGTGGATTTTCTGGAAGCGTCCTCATATGGCGATGGCACTGAATCCAGCCGCGAAGTGAAAATCATGAAGGATTTGCGCGGCCAGATTGGCGGGCGTGATGTTTTGCTGGTCGAGGATATTGTCGATACCGGTTTCACCCTGAAACATGTGGTGGGCCTGCTTAAGGCGCGCAAACCGGCGCATATGAAAACCATTGCCCTGCTGAACAAGCAATCCCGGCGCGAGGTTGATATAAATGCCGACTGGGTTGGATTCGAGATTCCGGATGAATTTGTGGTCGGGTATGGCATTGATTTTGCCCAAAGAAATCGCAATCTGCCCTATATCGGAAAAGTGCGCTTTACATAAGGTCACCACCGGCGGGGAATTGACCTGTTTAAACCGCGTTATGCGATAAATAGCTGGAATATTCGAGCCGGATCATTTCCACAGAGTCACTGTTGATAAATTTCTTTTATTGAATGGTATCAATACCTTTAACGCCTTGCTTAATGCGATGCAGTAGAAGCTATATTGTATTCGCGTAAAAATGTATGATAATGATTATCAAATGGCTCATTCTTAGGTAATTATTATGAAACGTACAGTCTTGGTTGCTATCGGGACCACTTTGATTACGGCACAATCTGCCCTTGCCGAAGTGGATCAAACGCCTCTATTCTCGCTGGGTGGGATTGGTATCTCTGGCTATGCGGATTTTTCCTATTTTGATGACGAGACCAATTCGGGCACATTTGCCCGTGCCGATATTGATCTGACATACCTGCCCAACCGTTCGGCATCGTCGTTTTCACTCGGGTTTTCCCTGGGATTTGATGGCGCAAGGCAAAGCGGCAACAGCGGTATCAACTCGGGGGTTTTCTATCCGGCTGTGGTGTTCGATTTCGGGGATAGCGGCAGAGTTTCGGTCGGTGCACCGCGTTCGGTGATGAACCGCGGATATATTCCGACAACCGTTTTTGCATTGAACAGCCGACTGGATTTGCAACTGGCCCCATACACAGATTCAGTGGTATCCTATCTGGCATTGATCGGGGATTATCACCCCTATGGCATCCGCTATGATACCGCGCTCGGGAACACTGAAATCGGGATGTCCATTAACCAGATCAGCGATTCCGGTCTGGACGCCGATTTCTATGCGATGGCTTTTACACATAAATTCGAATCCAGTGGCCGGATGCCGGAACTGGACGTTTTCGGGGCGGTTGAGCGGATTGATACGGGGGCGCTGAATACCCGCAACTATTCTTTGGGCGTAGAGGCCGGTTTTAACAATCTGGACCTCGGGTTTCGGATTGACGACCATAATGTGCCGATCGACACCCGCACGGCTGAACTATATGGCAGGATGCAGTTCAACACGGCCCTGTCAGCATCGGCTTCGGTGATCAATATCAATCCCAACATCGGGAACAGTTTTACGGTTTATGGCGTTGCAGTTGAATATCTGTTCGTGAACAACACCCACTTCAATGCAAGCTATTCCGATGGCAGCGATGGTGTTCCACGCAACATCAACCTGTCCGTCGGCTGGCGTTTCTAGAGCGGCACGAAAATGAACATCTGGCAGCTTCTGCGTATGTCCAGATGGGCGCGCAACCCGCCCGGTGCAAAACGGGTAAAGCTGGTTCTGGGTGTCATTCTGATATGTCTTGTCCTGTTTGCAATCGAACGCTGGATCGGTGTGTCGGACTGGCTGCAAATGGAGCCGCAAAGACGTTTCCGCCCCCCGCGGTTCTGATCCTTTACAGCGCATTGCGTTTAATTTGATACTAGCATCGGTGGTCCTGTCGATTCAGATCTCTAAACCCGCCAGCGCAGGACTTTGACCTCGATCCGGCTAAGAACAAAACTGAGCGTCACCCCCAGCAGCGACAGGATGGTCACACCGGCAAACAGCCGTTCCAGATCATAAAGCGCACCGGCCTGCAGGATATAGGCACCGATGCCGTATTCCGCACCTATCATTTCCGCAGCTGTCAGCAGGATGATGGCAATCGCCAGACTGACCCGCAGACCGGACAGAATACCGGGCATTGCACCGGGCAGCACGATTTTGCGAATGATACTGGCGCGGGTCAGGCCAAAGCTCTGCCCCATGCGGATCAGGGTGCGGTCCACATTGTCCACCGCGCCATAGGTCGCCACAACCGTTGGTGTGAAGGTGCCGAAGGCGATCAGCATATATTTCGACATCTCGTCAATGCCGAACCAGATCACGAACAGCGGCAACAGGGCGATTTTCGGGATCGGGAACAGCGCCGCCACCAGCGGCACCAGTGCCGCGCGCATCACGCTGGACAGGCCAATCCCCAGCCCGATCAAAATACCCACCCCTGCCCCAAGGGTTGCCCCGACGGCCAGCCTTGCCAGCGAAACGCTAAGATGGGTCCAGAGCAGGCCCGAAGCCGCTAGTTCATACAGCGTGCGGATTACATCGCTGGGACGCGGCAGGGTCAGGTTGGTGATCCACCCTGCCCGCGTGCCCCATTCGGCAATCAACAGCAGGGCCACGAACACCCCGATACCCACCCCGCGAATACGTTTGGGGCGAAACCCGCCGCCGCGATAGGGAACCGGTTTGCTCATGCGATCAGCTCCTGATCGGCCGCTTCAGCCTCGTCGCGCATCAATTGCCACAACTCTTGCTCAATCGCGGCCAGCTCCGGATCGCCAGCGGTGCGGTTTTCCAGCGGGGTTTCGATATCGATCACCTTGCGCACCATCCCCGGCC
>WGBJ01000254.1 GCA_015494385.1 Marinosulfonomonas sp. | reverse complement strand
GCCTCGATCTTGTTGCCATAGGGGTAGTCCTGCCCGAAATGCCTGCTTTCGAACGGCAGAATTTCCGCCCCCAGATGTTCAAGCAACGCGCGTACGTCATCGGACATGCGCGGGTCTTTGGACCATTTGTCCCCCGGCTGCGGTTCGGCGATAAACAAGCGACCATTGAAATCGGGGTCAGAGTGGCGCAGCGAGGCGGCGAACATCACGGCCTCGTATTGCAACCGCCCGTTCTGGCCGACAATGACGATATTGAATTCCCGAGGGGTTTTGCGCGCTTTGCCCATGTGTTTTTTTGCCCGTACTTGTTTCAGAAACTATAGGCCCAATTTTTGGATGCCAAAAGACGTTATTGTCCCGATGCGTCAGTTTGGTTAGGAATATGAAGATGTTTTTTCAGGATATTGCAAAAGAACACACATAGATTTCAAAAAGGGAGAGACGTATGTTCCACCTGGTATTGGTATTTACAATCGCGATTGGCCTCGGGCTTGGGGCAAGCGGCAACAAATCAACCGGATCGGTTTCGGTGCCTTCACTGCTGGAGGGAACCAGCGAGGGCGCAGGATCGCTGCTGGATGGCACATCCGAAGAGGTGCAGCAGGCCGCGCAGGACGATTGGCAGCCCGAGGACCAGACCCCGACCGGCAAATTCACCACCGCAACCGAAGTCAAACCGATCCTGTCGATGACCAAACCCAACTGGGTGGCGGTGCGTGATTATGATGGCAAGGATCTGTTGTATTTCACCAACCTGCTGGCGTGGCGTTGTGGCTTGCATCAGGTCAGCTACGGGGTGAACGGAGCGGCGGAACAGCCGCTGGACTTCGAGGAATGCCATCTGGATACGGGGCAGCCCAATGCGCTGACCATGGAAACGCTTATGCCGTTTTTAACTTTTGACGCGGGATCAATAAACAGCCTGTCAGTGACGGTGATTTATGACGACGGAACCACCGACACCGCGACCTATCAGCGGTCGGATATCCTGATGCCGTAACTGTTTCGAGAAATGGTGGGCGACCCTGGAATCGAACCAGGCGTGAGTCGCCTCGAGGGAGTTACAGTCCCCTGCCACACCTTGCGGCCTGTCGCCCAACACTCGGGGTGGATACTCGGGCAATGCGGACCCGTCAAGCGCAAATCGGCATGAATTCGGCTTGTATCGCGGCGCGGGGCGGCGCATTGTCGGGCGGGCGCAATTTACAAGGTGTTTTAGCGATGAAAAAACCCAAATGGGTGATTGAAAAAGAACAGGGGCGGCGCGCATCGGCGGCGGCAACTGTCTGGTTGTTCGGGCTGCATGCGGTGCGCGATGCGTTGCGCAATCCGGCGCGCAACAAATTGCGCCTGCTGGTGACCAAAAACGCCTATGACAAACTGGCCGAGGATATTGCCATCAGCGGGATCGAGCCCGAAATGGCCGATCCGCGCAAATTTCCCGCCCCGCTGGACCCGCAATCGGTGCATCAGGGCGCAGCGCTTGAGGTCAAGCCACTGGATTGGGGCGATCTGGAACAGGTCTGCATGGCTGCAGACGGGCAGGTGCCCCGCGTGGTGCTGCTGGACCGTGTGACGGACCCGCATAATGTGGGGGCGATCCTGCGTTCGGCCGAGGTGTTCGGTGCACGTGCCGTAATTGCCCCGCACCGACATTCGGCGCCCGAAACCGGCGCTTTGGCGAAAACCGCATCCGGCGCGCTGGAACGGCAGCCCTATTTGCGAATCAAGAACCTGGCCGATGCAATGGAGACATTGAAATCCATGGGTTATCTGATGCTGGGTCTGGATGGCGAGGCGGAACAGACGGTGGCACAAGCCGTCGAGGGCCGCAGGGACCGCGCGATTGCACTGGTGCTGGGGGCCGAGGGGCCGGGGTTGCGCCAGAAAACCCGAGAAACCTGTGATCAACTGGTGAAAATCGAGTCTGCGGGCGCGTTTGGCTCGCTGAACGTATCCAACGCAGCCGCCGTGGCACTTTATGCCACTCGCGAATAGCGATGTGATCACAAAATTTTTACCACCTCTGGAAACCGCACTTTCGCACCCTATCTTTATAAGCAGAGGCACAGCGCCCGGAACGCGCTGCCTCACTTTCACTGTCCCTCGTTCCGTAACTGGCGCCCGTCCTTGCCCAAGGATCGGGCGCTTTTTTGTCGCCTTTCTTTGCTGGTAATTGCTTGGTAAAGAGGGGCATGACCTATACTGATCAATATCTGAAGAAAATCCTGCAAGACACCAAGGTGATTGCTTGCGTTGGCGTGTCCATGAACCCCGTGCGCCCCAGCTATTTTGTGGCGCGCTATCTGTCGATGAAGGGTTTTACGGTGATTCCCGTGAACCCCGGCCATGCGGGAAAAATGCTGTTCGGGCAGGAAATCATGCCCGATCTGGCCTCGATTGACCGGCCTGTCGATATGGTCGATATTTTCCGCCGCTCCGAGTTCGTAACACCGATTGTCGAGGCCGCGCTGGAGGCCTTTCCCGACCTGAAAACCGTCTGGATGCAGATCGGGGTCGAGAACGAGGAAGCCGCCAAACTGGCCGAGGATCGCGGTGTAAATGTGGTGATGAACCGCTGCCCCAAGATTGAATATCAGCGCCTGTTTGGCGAATTGCGCATGGGCGGTTTCAATACGGGTGTGATCAGCTCGAAATTGTGAACGAACATCAGGGGCGGATTTCAACGGGTAAGCCTCTGGTAAATTGTCCTGCATTGATCGCGGTCAAATCGCTTGATGGAAACAGAAGCAGCTAGGAAACAAGATTTTGAACCCCTCCCTTAGACGCTCTGTTGTTCAGAAAAAGATCTATTTTGCCTCAAAATCCCTCTATAAACTGACGGGGGTTTTGCCCGCGCCCTGGAGCACGCCACATACAGTCGATGGCAAGCCGGTCTATTTTATCCATATCCCGAAATCGGCGGGCAGCAGCCTGAAAACGCTTTTGGGCTGCAAGTTAGGCAAAACCACCCATGCGATGCCGCGTCTGGTGATGCGAAAACGCCAGTGGCATGACAGCTTTGTTATTACGGCCGTGCGCCAGCCGTTTGACCGGTTTGTGTCCAGCTATTCATTCGTTGTGAAGCAAAAGAACGGTCGGGTGCTGCACAGGATGTATGGGGAAACGCTGGATACACTGGACCCGTTCGAGTATCTGGAGTTCATCCAGCAATTCCCCGAGAAGCTGGGCTTTCAGACGCAATGGACACATTACCCGTCGCGCCGAAAACCGACAGCCGATTTGATTCTGCGGGTCGAGGAAAGTGATCGCTGGCGGGATCAGTTGATGGCGGCGGGGATAACGAATTTGCCTAAGAAGGTCGAGCGGCGCAATGCCAGCCGGCAGGCGGGCGAAGGGCTGGAGGATGTTCTGGGGCTAAGTGGGCCGGATCTGAAGGCGCTGGAGCAGCGCGTGAAAGAGGTGTTCGTGGTGGATTATGAGGTGTTGGGGTATTGAGAGAGCGGCGTGATCGGGCGTATTCCAT